>NZ_JBXEJO010000449.1:0-200 GCF_056837965.1 Bradyrhizobium ferriligni | reverse complement strand
CCTTGAAGCATAAGACATCCAATACCTTGTTCTGAGCAAAACCTTTGTTATCCTTACATCTTCTCTCAACTCTCCTTGAAGCATAAGACATCCAATACCTTGTTCTGAGCAAAACCTTTGTTATCCTTACATCTTCTCTCAACTCTCCTTGAAGCATAAGACATCCAATACCTTGTTCTGAGCAAAACCTTTGTTATCCT
>NZ_JBXEJO010000448.1:0-201 GCF_056837965.1 Bradyrhizobium ferriligni | reverse complement strand
TATCTGTCAGAGAATTATTTGGTTCCAGTTCTTTTCTTATTCACAAGATCTGTGTTTGCAGCTCTGTCATATCATATCTGTCAGAGTATTATTTGGTTCCAGTTCTTTTCTTATTCACAAGATCTGTGTTTGCAGCTCTGTCATATCATATCTGTCAGAGAATTATTTGGTTCCAGTTCTTTTCTTATTCACAAGATCTGT
>NZ_JBXEJO010000447.1:0-203 GCF_056837965.1 Bradyrhizobium ferriligni | reverse complement strand
GAAATGTCTGGTCAACCACTAGTAACAACTGTTATAAGAAGGAGAAGATGGAGATATGTTGGGCATACCTTGAGAAGAAATGTCTGGTCAACCACTAGTAACAACTGTTATAAGAAGGAGAAGATGGAGATATGTTGGTCATACCTTGAGAAGAAATGTCTGGTCAACCACTAGTAACAACTGTTATAAGAAAGAGAAGATGG
>NZ_JBXEJO010000446.1:0-206 GCF_056837965.1 Bradyrhizobium ferriligni | reverse complement strand
ATGTGCAGTGATGATGATCTGTTGAATAAACTAAACCTCGCCTACACTGAGTTCATGAACTCGATTCTTAGACTAGTGGATGTGCAGTGATGATGATCTGTTGAATAAACTAAACCTCGCCTACACTGAGTTCATGAACTCGATTCTTAGACTAGTGGATGTGCAGTGATGATGATCTGTTGCATAAACTAAACCTCGCCTACACT
>NZ_JBXEJO010000445.1:0-206 GCF_056837965.1 Bradyrhizobium ferriligni | reverse complement strand
TTTAGTAGCAATCATAGACACACGGCGAGTGTAGTTCCACATCGAAGGAACTGTTGGAAAGACACAATATATGCAGTAGTTTAGTAGCAATCATAGACACACGGCGAGTGTAGTTCCACATCGAAGGAACTGTTGGAAAGACACAATATATGCAGTAGTTTAGTAGCAATCATAGACACACGGCGAGTGTAGTTCCACATCGAAGG
>NZ_JBXEJO010000444.1:0-207 GCF_056837965.1 Bradyrhizobium ferriligni | reverse complement strand
TTTCTGCTAACATCAGGTGTACTCTCTTCAAATGAAGTGCTTTCTGCTAACATCAGGTGTACTCTCTTCAAATGAAGTGCTTTCTGCCAACATCAGGTGTACTCTCTTCAAATGAAGTGCTTTCTGCTAACATCAGGTGTACTCTCTTCAAATGAAGTGCTTTCTGCCAACATCAGGTGTACTCTCTTCAAATGAAGTGCTTTCTGC
>NZ_JBXEJO010000443.1:0-207 GCF_056837965.1 Bradyrhizobium ferriligni | reverse complement strand
GGGGTGATAGCACTAGGGACTCGATAGCACCTACACTGCGATCAGTGACCTCTAGAAAAATATCCCAATGTCATCACGAGGGGGTGATAGCACTAGGGACTCGATAGCACCTACACTGCGATCAGTGGCCTCTAGAAAAATATCCCAATGTCATCACGAGGGGGTGATAGCACTAGGGACTCGATAGCACCTACACTGCGATCAGTG
>NZ_JBXEJO010000442.1:0-208 GCF_056837965.1 Bradyrhizobium ferriligni | reverse complement strand
TTAAGACATTGATCAGTTTAAGACTTGCGTACTTCAAAACAATGCTTCTAAATACAGCAGTTTCCCTTAAGAGAGATGACATTAAGACATTGATCAGTTTAAGACTTGCGTACTTCAAAACAATGCTTCTAAATACAGCAGTTTCCCTTAAGAGAGATGACATTAAGACATTGATCAGTTTAAGACTTGCGTACTTCAAAACAATGCT
>NZ_JBXEJO010000441.1:0-217 GCF_056837965.1 Bradyrhizobium ferriligni | reverse complement strand
GAAAATATACGCTTACAAAACTACAGTACAAAAATTGGTAAATCAGAAAATATACGCTTACAAAACTACAGTACAAAAATTGATAAATCAGAAAATATACGCTTACAAAACTACAGTACAAAAATTGGTAAATCAGAAAATATACGCTTACAAAACTACAGTACAAAAATTGATAAATCAGAAAATATACGCTTACAAAACTACAATACAAAAATTG
>NZ_JBXEJO010000440.1:0-224 GCF_056837965.1 Bradyrhizobium ferriligni | reverse complement strand
TTTCTTGTACATTTCTAATTGTAATATCTAATTTTTATCTTCAATATTTCTTGTACATTTCTAATTGTAATATCATTTCTAATTTTTATCTTCTATATTTCTTGTACATTTCTAATTGTAATATCTAATTTTTATCTTCTATATTTCTTGTACATTTCTAATTGTAATATCATTTCTAATTTTTATCTTCTATATTTCTTGTACATTTCTAATTGTAATATCTA
>NZ_JBXEJO010000439.1:0-238 GCF_056837965.1 Bradyrhizobium ferriligni | reverse complement strand
GACAATATATGATTGTTTCTTCTCTGGAGAACTTAGTGACAATATATGATTGTTTCTTCTCTGGAGAACTTAGCGACAATATATGATTGTTTCCTCTCTGGAGAACTTACCGACAATATATGATTGTTTCTTCTCTGGAGAACTTAGTGACAATATATGATTGTTTCTTCTCTGGAGAACTTACTGACAATATATGATTGTTTCTTCTCTGGAGAACTTACCGACAATATATGATTGT
>NZ_JBXEJO010000438.1:0-250 GCF_056837965.1 Bradyrhizobium ferriligni | reverse complement strand
TGGACAGTAAATGTAAAACAAAGGCTAGAATAGCTCACAGATGGACAGTAAATGTAAAACAAAGGCTAGAATAGCTCACAGATGGACAGTGAATGTAAAACAAAGGCTAGAATAGCTCACAGATGGACAGTAAATGTAAAACAAAGGCTAGAATAGCTCACAGATGGACAGTAAATGTAAAACAAAGGCTAGAATAGCTCACAGATGGACAGTGAATGTAAAACAAAGGCTAGAATAGCTCACAGATGGA
>NZ_JBXEJO010000437.1:0-255 GCF_056837965.1 Bradyrhizobium ferriligni | reverse complement strand
ACAGATGGACAGTAAATGTAAAACAAAGGCTAGAATAGCTCACAGATGGACAGTAAATGTAAAACAAAGGCTAGAATAGCTCACAGATGGACAGTAAATGTAAAACAAAGGCTAGAATAGCTCACAGGTGGACAGTAAATGTAAAACAAAGGCTAGAATAGCTCACAGATGGACAGTAAATGTAAAACAAAGGCTAGAATAGCTCACAGATGGACAGTGAATGTAAAACAAAGGCTAGAATAGCTCACAGATGGA
>NZ_JBXEJO010000436.1:0-255 GCF_056837965.1 Bradyrhizobium ferriligni | reverse complement strand
ATTTCTTTTAGTTCTTGTTCTTCTCTGTTCTTGACTATCTTCTATATTGTGTTCTAGATATGATTCATTTCTTTTAGTTCTTGTTCTTCTCTGTTCTTGACTATCTTCTATATTGTGTTCTAGATGTAATTCATTTCTTTTAGTTCTTGTTCTTCTCTGTTCTTGGCTATCTTCTATATTGTGTTCTAGATATAATTCATTTCATTTAGTTCTTGTTCTTCTCTGTTCTTGACTATCTTCTATATTGTGTTCTAG
>NZ_JBXEJO010000435.1:0-256 GCF_056837965.1 Bradyrhizobium ferriligni | reverse complement strand
ATACTGAGAAAATACTTTAACCAACCAAAACTAGAGCTGTTTGATACTGGGAAAATACTTTAACTGGCCAAAACTAGAGCTGTTTGATACTGGTAAAATACTTTAACCAACCAAAACTAGAGCTGTTTGATACTGGGAAAATACTTTAACCAACCAAAACTAGAGCTGTTTGATACTGGGAAAATACTTTAACTGGCCAAAACTAGAGCTGTTTGATACTGGTAAAATACTTTAACCAACCAAAACTAGAGCTGTT
>NZ_JBXEJO010000434.1:0-259 GCF_056837965.1 Bradyrhizobium ferriligni | reverse complement strand
TGTTGATGTTGTTGCATTGACAGATGCAGTTGTTGTTTGGATTGGGTGTCTGTCCTACAGGACACTTGTTGATGTTGTTGCATTGACAGATGCAATTGTTGTTTGGGTTGGGTGTTTGTCCTACAGGACAATTGTTGATGTTGTTGCATTGACAGATGCAATTGTTGTTTGGATTGGGTGTCTGTCCTACAGGACACTTGTTGATGTTGTTGCATTGACAGATGCAATTGTTGTTTGGGTTGGGTGTTTGTCCTACAGG
>NZ_JBXEJO010000433.1:0-269 GCF_056837965.1 Bradyrhizobium ferriligni | reverse complement strand
AAGTAAAGATGCTAGTACATACAGGAACTAAAACATGAAGATAATGAGATATATATTAATGTTTCATATCAAGTAAAGATGCTAGTACATACAGGAACTAAAACATGAAGATAATGAGATATATATTCATGTTTCATATCAAGTAAAGATGCTAGTACATACAGGAACTAAAAGATG
The DNA here is from genome assembly GCF_056837965.1 of Bradyrhizobium ferriligni. Lineage (NCBI taxonomy): Bacteria > Pseudomonadati > Pseudomonadota > Alphaproteobacteria > Hyphomicrobiales > Nitrobacteraceae > Bradyrhizobium > Bradyrhizobium ferriligni. Next base: position 92 of record NZ_JBXEJO010000433.1, on the reverse strand, counting down.
AAGATAATGAGATATATATTCATGTTTCATACCAAGTAAAGATGCTAGTACATACAGGAACTAAAACTTGAAGATAATGAGATATATATTCA
>NZ_JBXEJO010000432.1:0-279 GCF_056837965.1 Bradyrhizobium ferriligni | reverse complement strand
TATATTTCTAGAAACATGTGACTATATATATATCTCACTTTTATTCTCTCACTCTTTCACTCATGACACTAAACAATATATTTCTAGAAACATGTGACTATATATATATCTCACTTTCATTCTCTCACTCTTTCACTCATGACACTAAACAATATATTTCTAGAAACATGTGACTATATATATATCTCACTTTAATTCTCTCACTCTCTCACTCATAACACAAAACAATATATTTATAGAAACATGTGACTATATATATATATCTCTCTTTTATTCTCT
>NZ_JBXEJO010000431.1:0-307 GCF_056837965.1 Bradyrhizobium ferriligni | reverse complement strand
TTTCATTTTTCTCGTCTGTATGGTTCCAGGTTTCATTCTTCTCGTCTGTATGGTGCCGGGTTTCGTTCTTCTCGTCTGTATGGTGCCGGGTTTCATTCTTCTCTCCTGTATGGTGCCGGGTTTCATTTTTCTCTCCTGTATGGTGCCGGGTTTCATTCTTCTCTCCTATATGGTGCCAGGTTTCATTTTTCTCGTCTGTATGGTTCCAGGTTTCATTCTTCTCGTCTGTATGGTGCCGGGTTTCGTTCTTCTCGTCTGTATGGTGCCGGGTTTCATTCTTCTCTCCTGTATGGTGCCGGGTTTCATT
>NZ_JBXEJO010000430.1:0-313 GCF_056837965.1 Bradyrhizobium ferriligni | reverse complement strand
TACCTGTTCCATGAAGTAATAGAGACAAATATTGAACTAATCTTCTACTACATTCTATCTTCTACCTGTTCCATGAAGTAATAGAGACAAATATTGAACTAATCTTCTACTACATTCTATCTTCTACTTGTTCCATGAAGTAATAGAGACAAATATTGAACTAATCTTCTACTACATTCTATCTTCTACCTGTTCCATGAAGTAATAGAGACAAATATTGAACTAATCTTCTACTACATTCTATCTTCTACTTGTTCCATGAAGTAATAGAGACAAATATTGAACTAATCTTCTACTACATTCTATCTTCTAC
>NZ_JBXEJO010000429.1:0-316 GCF_056837965.1 Bradyrhizobium ferriligni | reverse complement strand
TATGTATCTCTATATCCCTTTCTTATGAATATAAGTCTTAGCAGAAAGTTTAGTCTATTGGTTTATGTATCTCTATATCCCTTTCTTATGAATATAAGTCTTAGCAGAGAGTGTAGTCTATTGGTTTATGTATCTCTATATCCCTTTCTTATGAATATAAGTCTTAGCAGAGAGTGTAGTCTATTGGTTTATGTATCTCTATATCACTTTCTTATGAATATAAGTCTTAGCAGAAAGTGTAGTCTATTGGTTTATGTATCTCTATATCACTTTCTTATGAATATAAGTCTTAGCAGAGAGTGTAGTCTATTGGTTT
>NZ_JBXEJO010000428.1:0-340 GCF_056837965.1 Bradyrhizobium ferriligni | reverse complement strand
TAGTACTTTGTTTCACAACCTTCCATCTTTTTATTTTCTTTGTTGTCTATGCCGTTCTAAATACTTTTCTCTAGTACTTTGTTTCACAACATTTCATCTTTTTATTTTCTTTGTTGTCTATGCCGTTCTAAATACTTTTCTCTAGTACTTTGTTTCACAACATTTCATCTTTTTATTTTCTTTGTTGTCTATGCCGTTCTAAATACTTTTCTCTAGTACTTTGTTTCACAACCTTCCATCTTTTTATTTTCTTTGTTGTCTATGCCGTTCTAAATACTTTTCTCTAGTACTTTGTTTCACAACATTTCATCTTTTTATTTTCTTTGTTGTCTATGCCGTT
>NZ_JBXEJO010000427.1:0-347 GCF_056837965.1 Bradyrhizobium ferriligni | reverse complement strand
TACAATCCAAGTCGGCATGTGGAAAGAAATCTTACTAGCGATGCTACAATCCAAGTCGGCATGTGGAAAGAAATCTTACTTGCGATGTTACAATCCAAGTCGGCATGTGGAAAGAAATCTTACTTGCGATGCTACAATCCAAGTCGGCATGTGGAAAGAAATCTTACTAGCGATGCTACAATCCAAGTCGGCATGTGGAAAGAAATCTTACTAGCGATGCTACAATCCAAGTCGGCATGTGGAAAGAAATCTTACTAGCGATGCTACAATCCAAGTCGGCATGTGGAAAGAAATCTTACTTGCGATGTTACAATCCAAGTCGGCATGTGGAAAGAAATCTTACTTGC
>NZ_JBXEJO010000426.1:0-379 GCF_056837965.1 Bradyrhizobium ferriligni | reverse complement strand
GTCTCAAACCTACCATATACATGTTTCAAACCTTGATCTATAGTTAACTGACTGGAACACAGTGGTAATGTTCTATATAGAGATTATGCGATGTACGAAAATCAACAAATCTGAAGTGGCCAGACTGGATCAGAACAGATCTGGAAAAAATCGTTAGGGTGGCTGCGGTAATACTGAGCAAATAGGCGATAGAGCAAAGACAGGTATATACAGTATTACATAAGAAGGGAAAAATTAATTATAAGATATGAGAAAAAAAACAACACTCAACGTTTGGGTGCTTAGACCTTTATCAAGAACAAAAAACTGACACAAAAAACTAAATTAACTGAAACATAATACTAACAAATGATGTGAATCAAAAGATACTGTTATAGAG
>NZ_JBXEJO010000425.1:0-379 GCF_056837965.1 Bradyrhizobium ferriligni | reverse complement strand
GGCCTGCCGCACGAGCCGCGTACGCGCGGCCTTGCGGAAGATGCGATCGAAACTCTCTTGTGCGTTGCTGCGGATCACGTCAGACCTGCCTAGTGAAGCTGGTGTTGAAACTGGCTAGCCAGCGCCTCGACGCTCGACAGCGATGCAGTGATCATCTTGCCGCCCGCCTGGATGTCCTGGAACGTGGCGGTGGTGGTCAGATCGTTCAAGTGCAGGCTGTTGCGATAGCTCTTTGACAATTCTTCCGAACGCGCCGCCAGCGCACGCACCTCACTGGCCACCACGGCAAAACCGCGGCCCGCCGTCCCCGCACGCGCCGCCTCGATGGACGCGTTGAGCGAGACGATCACCACATGCCGGACGATGGACTGCAGTTCCT
>NZ_JBXEJO010000424.1:0-379 GCF_056837965.1 Bradyrhizobium ferriligni | reverse complement strand
GATGATGAGCCCGGACCACGAACCTAAGAAATGAGTGCACTAACCTCTCTATACCAACTCGGCTCTCAAGAGTTTCTCTAACAATATATTTCTCTAAGGATATCTATTTTTCTAGATTTAGGTTTTTAACTATAATTGTCAAGTCTATCCGTCGTTATTGATTGAGAAATAAATAACAAAAATTCCCAAAGATTTGTCAGACTTTAGTGCGCGAAGTCACTTCACTTAACATTTTTATTTTCTAATGTGGAGAAGGTAGGAGGGTCATTTCCTTTCCTCATGTGTGGAACGTTGAATGAGGTATTGAATCCACAACTTTCTTACTTCCGAGTCGATATGATTCATTACATCGGGTTTTCTCATATGGCTCCGTCTATAC
>NZ_JBXEJO010000423.1:0-380 GCF_056837965.1 Bradyrhizobium ferriligni | reverse complement strand
CCTCCGTGTCCTGCCACGGCTGTCGTTGCAGCGCCCAGAACGAGATAAACCAAAGGTCAGGTGTTCCTATACAGGAAATTGTTCTCGGAATAGGCACACGTATTCTTCTAGCCCCCGTTTACGGCGCCCTTGCTGAGGCTGTTGGCGGGCCTCGGTGCCGGCTCCAGCCACCCCGTACAAGAAGGAAACACTGTTTTGAGGAGCAGGGTTTCATCTAGCTGATGCGGGTCTGCTGCCAAGGGCGCGGGCGATGGCCGAACCGATCGGGACCTGGGTGCGCCGCGCGAGCAGCCAGGCGTGCAGGCGCTCGAGAACGAGACATGCCCGCACGAGGCGAATCACCGGCTCTGACGTAGGCGCGAGCGTGACCGGCACAAAGC
>NZ_JBXEJO010000422.1:0-380 GCF_056837965.1 Bradyrhizobium ferriligni | reverse complement strand
CTTGTATGCCCTGTGCTATTTGCAACAATTCACACAAACTGAGCAATGAAAATATTCAGGACCTTGTATGCCCTGTGCTATTTGCAACAATTCACACAAACTGAGCAATGAAAATATTCAGGACCTTGTATGTCTTATACTATTTATAACAAAAAGGATCTTGTGTGTCCTGTGCAACTTACAAAGATACCCACAGTTTTGGGTTACGCTCTGTGCAATGAGTAAAGGGTCAAAGATAAAATAGTATGTATATTAGTTTTTGATTATTTTGTTCTCTTAAATGTGTTCACCTAGCTGTGGAAACACAAGTTGACCTAAAAACTGAGCTTTAGGAAAACCTGACAGGCCTAAAGCTGATAGCCCAGTTTGTGGTCCATAGT
>NZ_JBXEJO010000421.1:0-381 GCF_056837965.1 Bradyrhizobium ferriligni | reverse complement strand
GTACAAGCAAATCTCTTGCCTCCTGACTCTGTGTGCTTGGCTTTCAAATGATACAAATATGCTCTCCAATTAACGCATATCTGGTTAGCAAAATAAATGTGTTATAAAAAAGCAGAAGGCATTTTATTCATGAAACAAAGAGAGAAGAAATGTGTGTATTTTTATGAATCTTAAGAAGCAATAAACCATCTTACAGGCAGGATTTTAAATGAACAATTGTAATTGCTTATTCAGTTATTATTAGGAGTAGTAAACTGTACTTAAGGAAAAAATGCCATCTTATTTTTTCATAAAGTTTAAATAAACCTGGACGTTGTTCACAATTATAAATAAATTCACATGCAGATACAGAGGTCCATTTTGCAAATATGACCCCTGAAC
>NZ_JBXEJO010000420.1:0-381 GCF_056837965.1 Bradyrhizobium ferriligni | reverse complement strand
AGCTCACAGCCCGTTTGATTTCTTTACTTGCGCTTTTGTACTGTTCTTGGTAGCTTGCTTTCAGTCTTTCGGACTTTGCTTCTAACAATTTCTTTTTTTAATATTCTTCGGCTGTCTATTATTTTCCATGTTGTTGGTGTTATCCATTCTTTTCTTTTCTTTGTGCTGTACCCTAGACATGTTTCACTGCTCTTGCTATATATAGATGCTATGTTGTCCCATGTTCTATCTATGTTGTCAGTTTCATCCGTAGTTTCATTACTTTCTAGGGCTTGGAATCTGTTCTTTATCTGCATTATAAACTTATCCCTTACTTCCGTGTCTTTTAGTCTATCCACATCGAACCTCTTTTGGAAGTTTTTCTGTTGTCCTGTTTTTCTT
>NZ_JBXEJO010000419.1:0-381 GCF_056837965.1 Bradyrhizobium ferriligni | reverse complement strand
CTTTTAGTCTTGTTCATTTCTAGTCTTGTTCACTTTTAGTCTTGTTCATTTCTAGTCTTGTTCATTTTTAGTCTTGTTCACCTCTAGTCTTGTTTACTTTTAGTCTTGTTTACTTTTAGTCTTGTTCACCTCTAGTCTTGTTTACTTTTAGTTTTGTTCACTTTTAGTCTTGTTCATTTCTAGTCTTGTTCACTTTTAGTCGTGTTCACCTCTAGTCTTGTTTACTTTTAGTCTTGTTTACTTTTAGTCGTGTTCACTTTTAGTCTTGTTGACTTTTAGTCTTGCTCACCTCTAATCTTGTTTTTTAGTTTTGTTCATGTTCACCTCTAGTCTTGTTCACCTCTAGTCTTGTTTACCTCTAGTCTTGTTCACCTCTAGTCT
>NZ_JBXEJO010000418.1:0-381 GCF_056837965.1 Bradyrhizobium ferriligni | reverse complement strand
ACATCATCATCTCCATCAAAACCTAAGGATGTTGATAAGAAATATAGAAATGATGATAGAGCATCTCTCAAACATGGCAGCACACTTCTTAAAAACATGGATAAGACTACAACTCAAACAGCTTCTGAATCTCATAATTTAATAAAAAGGATAGAAGAAACTTCTCCATATTCAGCAATTAAAAATAATTCTCAGAATTTATCAAATAAAATCTCTGAAATTTCTCGGAATTCAACAAGTAAAGTAACTATTAGTTCTCAGAATTCGGAAAGTAAAGTCGATGAAACTTCTAAAAACTCAACACATAAAATATCTAAAAATGCATCCAAAACATCTGTGCCTAAACAAGACTGCCATATCTCAGATATTTGTGCTTCAGAC
>NZ_JBXEJO010000417.1:0-382 GCF_056837965.1 Bradyrhizobium ferriligni | reverse complement strand
GATGAATACAGTCTGTGCCGTAAGTGCCTGCCTGGCATTCTAGTATGGAAGTAATCATTAGTTTAGTGGATCAACATTCTATATAGTAATTATGCACTTGTCATATATGTACAATATGCTTACTTTCTCACTGACAGCTAAGCAACAGATTATCAACAGCATTTTCATACCTACTCTGTGTTACTAGAGCCAAACATAGACAATGTGCAAAGCACAATCACAAAAAAATAACTACTTGTCTTCTTCTTCTTCGCGATCACCGCTTAGACTTGTGTACCAGATTTACCCATTAATCTCATTCATGTGAAAATCTGATTCATGCAGCCTTAGCATTGGTGTGGTTTGTACGTCATATCTTCAGCGCCATTTAGAGCTCTGGTGC
>NZ_JBXEJO010000416.1:0-382 GCF_056837965.1 Bradyrhizobium ferriligni | reverse complement strand
TGATTGTTCATAGAACTCTGACAACGGAGAATCCCGAGCTGGTTGGCGCGCGCTGCGCCGACATGGCCCCGGCTGTTGGTTAGACACGGCATCGGAAACCGAGCGGTTTTCAACGCATTGATCAAAATCCAAGCCGGTAAGCGGTTCAAGGTGGTGAAGGCCACCAACGTTGGATTGGATTGATATGGGTGCCCTTAGTCATCTGCGCGTGTTGGATCTAACCCGGGTCTTGGCAGGTCCGTGGTGTACGCAAACACTGGCCGACCTAGGGGCCGAAGTCATCAAGATCGAGCGTCCCGGTACAGGCGATGACACTCGCCACTGGGGGCCTCCGTATGCGAAGGACGCGGACGGTAACAACACGACCGAAGCAGCGTACTAC
>NZ_JBXEJO010000415.1:0-382 GCF_056837965.1 Bradyrhizobium ferriligni | reverse complement strand
ATGCAAGAATCATTATTTGTAGGCATGGTGGAAGGATATGATTGTTTCACTTCGATCACTAAATCTAATGTTGGAAGGAATCCTTTTCTGTATGACTGTAGCAGACATGAAGTAAATCATCCTGGGTTGATAGATAAGAGCTCGCTTAAGCAACCTCAGTCAGGCAGCCATGGCCTGTCAATAAAATGTGCACAGGATGCTCATGAAAAGATCATGGGAGTTGCATCCTGGGAAAATGCTCTTGAGAGAAAGGATAATGCCATGCAGGCCTCTAAGAACAAATGTTACATTCACAGGCTGAGCAAGGAAGTTTCTGAAATGGTTCAGTTTGCCGTGCCTGAGCTTCAGTACTCAAAGTGCCCTATAGTGTACAGATCACAGT
>NZ_JBXEJO010000414.1:0-383 GCF_056837965.1 Bradyrhizobium ferriligni | reverse complement strand
GTATGAATAGTCAGTAAGCAGCTGTAAAAGTGTATTATCAGTTCTATCAATTTTTTAGTTAAATAATATAGAAAGAATCTGTTTTTCAAAAAAATTGATCGATAAAATAAGAGCTACCCTTCAACATGAAGGATAGCTCTTATTTTTTCTATTATTAATTAATGAACGCGAGTTTCATTATTTTCTTGCATACGATCAGATGTTCGTTCTACTGCACCTTTAGCGTTTTCTGTTTGTCGAGAAGCAAAATCTCCTGTTTTTGATGCCGCGTTGGAGACTTTATCTTGAACTGTCTCGCTATCTTCTTGATACTCAGCTTCTGACTTAATGTCGACCACATTGATATTGACTTCAATTACATCTAGTTGAGTCATATTGGCTAC
>NZ_JBXEJO010000413.1:0-383 GCF_056837965.1 Bradyrhizobium ferriligni | reverse complement strand
TTATTGGATTATCTCAAAAATCGATACATTATTGGATTATCTCAAAAATCGATAGCCTATCAGTTTTACTTCAAAATCGATACATTCTAATGTTACTTCTAACAAACTATCACTCAATCATGAGATTTAAAAATATATTGAACTATTTTGTTTTAAACATCGATTTATTGTCACTTTTCATTAAAATAATTCGATGATGTAACATTTTCTTTCCAATAGTTGGAAGAATTATTTTAACGTTTTTAACATAAGACGATGTATGCTTAGAAATCTACAGATCTGAGAGTGTCAAACTGGATCTGATCAGATCTGAAGACAACTATGGGGACGCTGCGATAGAACTGAGTAAACGAGCGTAATGGACCAGGATAGGTATCTTGCAG
>NZ_JBXEJO010000412.1:0-384 GCF_056837965.1 Bradyrhizobium ferriligni | reverse complement strand
GGCCTGAAGTCTGAAGCTTTTGTTCCGGTCGAAGAGTTCCTGAACGATCAGGGCGAGCTGGAAGTGCAAGTCGGCGACTACGTTTCGGTCGCAATCGACGCGCTGGAAAACGGCTACGGCGACACGATCCTGTCGCGCGACAAGGCCAAGCGTCTGGCTTCGTGGCTGAACCTTGAGAAGGCACTGGAATCCGGCGAGATCATCTCCGGTACGGTGACTGGCAAGGTCAAGGGCGGCCTGACCGTCATGGTCAACGGTATTCGTGCATTCCTGCCGGGTTCGCTCGTCGACGTGCGTCCGATCAAGGACACCACGCCGTACGAAGGCAAGACCCTCGAATTCAAGGTCATCAAGCTGGATCGCAAGCGCAACAACGTTGTGCTG
>NZ_JBXEJO010000411.1:0-384 GCF_056837965.1 Bradyrhizobium ferriligni | reverse complement strand
AATGCAACATGATTCACAAGCACGGACTAGAAGCACTCAACAGGTCTCTTCAAGATATTAGAAACAATCGACAACTTATGGGTGGAGCAGTAGTGGTTCTTGCTGGTGATTTCAGGCAAACACTTCCTATTATTCCTAGAGGAACAATGGCTGATGATCTCAAGGCATGTCTGAAATCATCCCATCTTTGGAGACATGTTCAAAATTTAAAATTAACTACCAACATGAGGGTCCATTTACAGCAGGATGTCAATGCTGGACACTTTTCTGATCAATTGCTTGCTTTAAGAGATGGGCGGCTTTGCAAAGAACCAAACACTGACACAATCAAGTTACCAGAAGACTTCTGCAATATTGTTCACTCAATAGAACAACTTCAAGACA
>NZ_JBXEJO010000410.1:0-385 GCF_056837965.1 Bradyrhizobium ferriligni | reverse complement strand
CAAAAGATGCGACGGACTATGGCAGAGGGATAGTGGATAGTTTTGGCCAAGACGCTGCCAAAGATGATGTGGGTGCCGTGTTACGACAAATTCGCTTACGATATGATGGTAAGCTTGCCAGTTTTGGTTATCAAGTGGGTATCAACGAACAGTTGTTATTGCGTTATCAGACCCAGGCATTATATGAGCCGATGGATAAAAGGCAGCTATATGCCATGCTTTTAAATCAGCAAAACCTGTCGGCGATACAATCACCTCGTCAGGCCAAATTTGTGGGGCGTAGGATTTTGGCTGTAGATGACCATTTACCAAATCTTTTGGTGCTAGATGCATTACTTGCTGAGCTTGGTGTTGAGGTTGTTACGGCAAATAGCGGCTTTGAGGC
>NZ_JBXEJO010000409.1:0-385 GCF_056837965.1 Bradyrhizobium ferriligni | reverse complement strand
GTTCTACTCAGGACAAGGATTTGATGAAGATAACACATAAGATTAGGTATCATATTCTTATGCAGTTTCTAGAAACATTTTTTTGGTAAATTTAAAGTATAAATCAAGAAATTTTAAGGGAAACTAAACATGAAATATTATGGTTGTGTGACACAAAAATTTCCCAAAGTAAAGTAAATGGTTGCAAATAACTGTCTGTAGGGATACAAAAAAAACAACTCAAAATAGAGCAGATCAATTAATCTTGTCAGTCAGTTTTGTACACTTCATGAAGTAATTGTTGTAAGGTACCATTCTAAAACTGTAAATTTCAAAGATAACGAACTGTGATGATAGTTAACTGCTCACTATTTTTTTTTAACATCATTAACTAACTATCAGGAAT
>NZ_JBXEJO010000408.1:0-385 GCF_056837965.1 Bradyrhizobium ferriligni | reverse complement strand
GCATGTATTTGACAAATTTGTCCCATATATATTTTCCAATTTACATTCCTATTTAAGATTTAACATTTTGCTTGCCAAACTATATTTTTATCGTTATACGCTTCACTTTTAACTTTCCAATTTTTCCATTTTTTCATTATATTTTGCTTATGTATATTTTTCACATATTTTATAGAAATACATCATAGTGGGGACAGAATTACATTGAGAAACAAAGAATGAAGTGTCTCTGCTACTTAATAAGAATGCAACCAAACTCCACTGTATACAGAGTTACAACAGAACATCAGGAAAGAAGGCCAGAGAAAAATCACGAAAATGATGGTTAGATGACAGCAGAATACTGTCAACAACACAAAATAACTATATCCCAAGACACTATAGC
>NZ_JBXEJO010000407.1:0-386 GCF_056837965.1 Bradyrhizobium ferriligni | reverse complement strand
AAGCTTTTCATAGTCCACAAAACTTATGTATAGTGATGAGTTCTACTCTAAGCTTTTCATAGTCCACAAAACTTATGTATAGTGATGAGTTCTACTCTAAGCTTTTCATAGTCCACAAAACCTATGTATAGTGGTGAGTTCTACTCTAAGCTTTTCATAGTCCACAAAACTTATGTATAGTGATGAGTTCTACTCTAAGCTTTTCATAGTCCACAAAACTTATGTATAGTGGTGAGTTCTACTCTAAGCTTTTCATAGTCCACAAAACCTATGTATAGTGATGAGTTCTACTCTAAGCTTTTCATAGTCCACAAAACCTATGTATAGTGATGAGTTCTACTCTAAGCTTTTCATAGTCCACAAAACTTATGTATAGTGATGAGTTC
>NZ_JBXEJO010000406.1:0-386 GCF_056837965.1 Bradyrhizobium ferriligni | reverse complement strand
GGGGGTGACTAGATAGATTGAATATCCATGAAGAAATCAAAAATACACTTAAACAAATTTAGTTAAAGACAAGTTACTGACCTATAAGCACACTTTTGATCCAGTTATTAAAATTGCGGAGGTAATAGATGCGACTGCGTGTGCGCAGTGCCAATCCAGTTTCCTCAAGCTGATTGTAATGATTTGCGACTGTCTTTGCATGATCACCACTAGCTTGTGCCTTCATGGAAGAAAACACAAACATGACCAACACTTTATACATTCACTATAAAAATAATCTGACACATTATTCACTTAATTTATAATCTGTGACATTCGTAATCATTCTTCTTCGAACAGTCCATATCGACCACTTATTAACCACTCGGTGTGATTTGTATGTGATC
>NZ_JBXEJO010000405.1:0-386 GCF_056837965.1 Bradyrhizobium ferriligni | reverse complement strand
GTGTCAGAACCAGCAAGCGAACGAATAGTACCACTGCTACCTACATGGCATGTCATAGAGGCGACTGAGGTAGGGGCCTAGGGAAGCTACCCTAGTAAATAAAAAGCATAGTAGAAGTTGAATATGCTGGTCTACTTGTAGGCGCATAACTGACACAATGTATGGCTCTTAGGCTCAGATCACATACAAATCACACTGGTTAACAGTGGTCGATATGGAGCGTTCAAAGATGGTGATGATATAGGGTTGGGAATGCTATAATAGCTTGGTTTGACAGTTAATGTGCAACTTGGATATAATGTGTAGTTAGAGGAGTGTGTCGACAGGATAGGTAACAGAGGTGAACAGACCATGAGCCAACTATAAACTACTGGGAATGCTATAAT
>NZ_JBXEJO010000404.1:0-386 GCF_056837965.1 Bradyrhizobium ferriligni | reverse complement strand
GGTGATAATGAGTCCAGAAGACACAAGAAGTTTTGCTTTCTCTGTTATTTTCTTTTCTTTTACATCGGTAAAAAATCAGTTGCTACAGTCATAAGTAAACAGAGAAATGCAGACGACAACTATCAGCAACAAACATAACAACATTACAGAAGAGTTATCATACAGTTGATCTTATTTAATTACCGTATCAATGTCAATGAAGAAACTGACAGATTAGCACACAAAAAGTGGAAAATTACCTTCATCTGCAATAGGTAGATAATGTTTCGAGTTCAGGAGGTTTGTCAACGAATGTTTTTTAAATATGGAGTGGGTGGTGAAATATTGTTGATTTAAACTTTCTAATAAGTGAAAGTGTCATTCTTTTTTGGGACGTGGAGTTTCTC
>NZ_JBXEJO010000403.1:0-387 GCF_056837965.1 Bradyrhizobium ferriligni | reverse complement strand
AGACATTACATCAAGTTATTGTTCTTCCAACCGTTGGCTCCCCTGTTTTATTACCTAATCACTTCCTCATTATCTAAGTTTTATATTACTTTCAACAAGACTACAAGGAAAAATATCTTTGTTTATTTATTTTGAGTCTCTTGAATTTCTTCCTGAATGTGAAGTTTTTATAAAGATTTACTGACAAGATAGTGCCGTTTTCAGTGTTAGTTCTGTACTTTACTGTCTCGAATTCCAGCCAATTATTTGACTTTTATAGCAGCTACAGTATCGCTATTACAGCGATGTTATTGCTATGTGCATCCATTCAAATAGTGTCAAGTGGTATATCGTTTCTGAGTAGAAGGATTGAGTCATATCATGAAACCGACCTATGCAGTCCGGGGA
>NZ_JBXEJO010000402.1:0-387 GCF_056837965.1 Bradyrhizobium ferriligni | reverse complement strand
GTATTAAAAATCCTAGCACTTGTAATACAGAAAAAGATTGCAAATCGCAGCACATAGTTGATTCTTCTTTAAATCAAAATGATAGTGAAAGTGAAGATGCCTGTCAAGAAATAGTTGATAATGAAGATATATGTACAGCTCATGCTGATGGAGGTCAATCACATAATCTGTTTGTGTCGTCAGAAATGGATTGTGTAGTCATTGATCAAACAGAAGACATTTTCAAGTCTGATACGGTTTCAATCGGAAACAGTATAGTGACAAACTTGAAACTTAGGCAGAATGAATCAAATGAACTGTCATCGGTATCCATTGTGGTAAATAAGGAAGATTTTAAAACAGTCAATGCTTGTAGTTCTCAAGATTTCATTAAAAGTAGTGCAGAGA
>NZ_JBXEJO010000401.1:0-388 GCF_056837965.1 Bradyrhizobium ferriligni | reverse complement strand
CGCGCGTATCCAGTTCCAGATACTCGTCGGGCATCCCGCGTAGGCCGAACAGTTGCCCGAAGGCTTCTTCAACGTGGTTGAGACAGAAGCCCAGCCCGCTGGCGATCCACGACTGCATCAGCGCCTCGGTCGAGGCATAGGTGTTGCTGCCGAGGCCAAGCACCTGCATGGGCACCCGGAAGGCCAGTGCGATCCGTTCCTCGCTCGCCTTCATCGTCTCGGCGAGCTGTGCGTCGCGCGCTGTGTTGGCGACCGGGATCGGCTTAATACCCCAAGCCAGGATCGGCGTCCCCCCGACATTTTCGCCGCGGGTCTGAGCGTTCCACGCATCGCGGAGTTCGCTGAGTTGAGCGCCTTGCAGCTTCTCTTCAGTCGAAAGGATGAAGGA
>NZ_JBXEJO010000400.1:0-388 GCF_056837965.1 Bradyrhizobium ferriligni | reverse complement strand
GTTCATGTCTTTGCCAGTTATCCAGAGTGTGTCTGCGAGTTGGTACTTCCGATCGTTCTGCAGTTGGTACGGACTGAAAAAGTGGCACATATTTTTCTTTATTTGTGCTGGGAGCCTGAGAGAATCTGGTCTCTGTATTTAGTTCTACATTCGCATTCTGTTTTGCTGTTGGTGAAACTATGTTCAGAACTTCTTCACTTTGTAAACTACAGACTTTGCATTCTGCACTACTGCAAGGCATACTGATACAGGTTGACCTTTTCAAACTCGGATTCACCAGTTCTAATCCGTCTTCATTCTTAGCCACTGAACTGCTAGTACCTTCAACTTGTATGGTCGATTTTAATAATAAACTGTCGTCCCTTATTTCGCTTGAATTATGCATCTG
>NZ_JBXEJO010000399.1:0-390 GCF_056837965.1 Bradyrhizobium ferriligni | reverse complement strand
CAGTGTGTAAACACGATCTATTTGATACACAGAGTTCCTTGTACCGTTCTCACATATCAATATTGTATTATCAATAACAAATCTAAGAATAACAATAAATAAAACTCTCCAGCTGATGTTTATCTTTTCTGTCACAGCCACAAACAGCAAAACTTATGCCTGCCTGTATCTGTACCGGGAAGTAACAACCTCTGGTCGCAATGGTGGCTGGTCCAGCTCAAAGTGCGATTCAACTTCTGCATACCCATTTGCATGTCAGATAGATGTTTATTGTAAGTATTAATTGCAAAACTATTTATCAGTCATTTATTCAGTCATAAACTGCAGAAATCAAGTCAACTCGACACATGTAAATGTGTAGTCTAATTAACAAAAGATAATGTGTAAGGT
>NZ_JBXEJO010000398.1:0-390 GCF_056837965.1 Bradyrhizobium ferriligni | reverse complement strand
GTTACGTATGAATGTAAGCGCATAATCAATCGCAGCCACGTTAATACTCACGACGTGGCTGCGTTTTTTCATGGTTGATTTATGGCGTACTGAAGCCCTATGTTAATTTCTTTGCGGTAACGTAATTCGGAACACATTATGCTTATTAAAATAGTGATACGTAGCACTTCCCCCATGCAATTCGGCAATCGCTTTGACTAAAGAAAGACCAAGTCCCTGACCTTCGGAATGACGCGAATTATCTCCCCGCCAAAATCTACGGAAGAGTTTTTCAGGCTCATTAATTTTCGTTCCAGGACTGGCGATATCAATATTAAGATAGCCGTTGGTATCAAGAAAACTGGTTATATGAATGCGCGATTTTTCTGGTGAATATCTAATGGCATTAAC
>NZ_JBXEJO010000397.1:0-392 GCF_056837965.1 Bradyrhizobium ferriligni | reverse complement strand
ACTGTATCCACTGTATCCACTGTATCCGCTGTATCCACTGTATCCACGGTATCCACTGTATCGGAGTAGCATTGCCCTTTATGGAGCACTTTTTGATCTTAATCTGCGAATGTGTCCGAGCCACTTAATTTATCTGGGCCTGGTGTTTTGTTAGATGGAGCAATATTTACAGCATTTCTAATCTCTGAAAGTGCTATACTTGGTTCTAGCTCTGTATTTATATTGATTGCTTTTTTAAAGTGTTGAATGAGGTACTCTTGTTGCAGAATGAGGAGTTCGTAAAAATTTTACCGCCATTTGTTTTTATATATTCTCTTTAATCTCTACAAAATATTTATGTTTAGTAGTTTTCACGTGCATGGATAACAACATTATCTTATCTTATCTTATCT
>NZ_JBXEJO010000396.1:0-392 GCF_056837965.1 Bradyrhizobium ferriligni | reverse complement strand
ACTCTGAGTCACGCCATCTGTTATAATGCCTAAAATTTTATCAAAAATAGGTTGGATTGGTGAAATACTTGTAATAATCATTTCAATGACGCGCGATGTTTTCTCACTAGCAATTTCCATAGCTATTTGAGATGAATAATTTAAAACAATAAAGAACATTAGAAAGATAATGCCATAAGCTAAAGCATAGTTAAAAATCTTTTGTCCTTCTGATACTTTATCGACTTCATCATTAGAAATCACCTTATTATCAACTTTACTTTGTGCTTGTAATTTTTGTAAGTCTTCTTTGTTGATATTTAATTCCCCGGCTACCATATTTGTTTGAATAGCTGTAAGTAGTGCTTGTACTTTTTGTGAATCTTCATGACTTACTCGCTTCTCACTAATGA
>NZ_JBXEJO010000395.1:0-392 GCF_056837965.1 Bradyrhizobium ferriligni | reverse complement strand
ATAACCGAGTGGATCGAGCAGTACGGTGAATTCGCGCACGATGCGGCCGTTGGGGCGTGCCACCTCCACCAGGAAATTCAGGTAGGGCTCCTGCACCGGTCGGCTCGAGGACACATGGATGCGATTGCCACCGCGCCACTGGAGCACCGGACTGAAACGCAGCTCGTTGAGGAACTGCAAGCGTTCCACCCCGGCCGCGGCGAAGACGTCGGCGCCCGCCAGGCGGACCTCGATCTCGTCCGCGCCGAGATCGCCGACGTCGAGCAGTTCGATATCCGCATCCAGCGGCTGGTTGAGCGCCGAATGCAGGGTGATGTCTCCCACTCCCAGGGCGCTCGCCTGCCCGGCCAACAGGCACGACCAGGCACACAACATGACACGCAAGGCTTTAC
>NZ_JBXEJO010000394.1:0-392 GCF_056837965.1 Bradyrhizobium ferriligni | reverse complement strand
GAATGGATGAAATGTGGTTAAGCAAAACGGAGAGAACCTGATTATGCGCCGGATATTATCAGTCTTACTCGAAAATGAATCAGGCGCGTTATCCCGCGTGATTGGCCTTTTTTCCCAGCGTGGCTACAACATTGAAAGCCTGACCGTTGCGCCAACCGACGATCCGACATTATCGCGTATGACCATCCAGACCGTGGGCGATGAAAAAGTGCTTGAGCAGATCGAAAAGCAATTACACAAGCTGGTCGATGTCTTGCGCGTGAGCGAGTTAGGGCAGGGCGCGCATGTTGAGCGGGAAATCATGCTGGTGAAAATTCAGGCCAGCGGCTACGGGCGTGACGAAGTGAAACGTAATACGGAAATATTCCGTGGGCAAATTATTGATGTCACAC
>NZ_JBXEJO010000393.1:0-393 GCF_056837965.1 Bradyrhizobium ferriligni | reverse complement strand
GTCGCACCCCAAGGGCTGTTTTGTATGCCGCCCCAATCGCTATAGGCCGCTCGCTCGGGATTTTGGCGCGTCGAGCGCCGGCAAAGGCGGAGGGGCGGAGACCATCTGATTGATGGCTTCAACCGTTTGCAAGACTGCCTCCTGTGCCTTGTGCAGCTTGAATTGGAAGTACGCATAGGTTCCAGAGGCAATCACCAGGCCAACGACTGCAGTCAACCACACAGGAACGCAGGAGATCGGCTTGAGGCTGCGTTCGGTGGCGACGTGTAATGACGGTGAAAGCTCCCGCGGGAGGGGGCGAACTCTAGCCTTCACGATCGCGTAGAGCTTTTCACGCAACAGTTGATGTTCGCGTTCTCCATTCCCCTCGACGCGGTAGCGCCTCATGAAGCC
>NZ_JBXEJO010000392.1:0-393 GCF_056837965.1 Bradyrhizobium ferriligni | reverse complement strand
ACCTTGTTGAGCATTGCCAACAAGGGTGGAATCTAATGCGGGTGACCAATGACTGGCATTGGTGCTATTTGCAGGATTGCTTTGGGTTATTGTGAAGCTCGCTCCGCTGCCATTGTAACCCATAAGGATTGTTGGCGTTGTATTCAATATTCCCAAAGGCCTTGGGCCCCCAGCATTTAGGCTGGAAACTGCGGTGATAATGGATCCACAGCCGGCAAATCCAGCCGATCTTATCATCGGTATGAGTAAATTGGATATGGCATTTTCAGTACTTTGAATAAGATCCTGAGAGTTCGATGCTTTGTAAAGTTGGGTTTGTGCCAGGTATATTTGTAAAATTGAATAAGTGAGTATCAGTCCAACCAAGGTGGCTATCATTAACTCGACTAATGA
>NZ_JBXEJO010000391.1:0-393 GCF_056837965.1 Bradyrhizobium ferriligni | reverse complement strand
TATATATATATATGTGTGAGTGTGTGTCTGTTTAAATGGTTTTAAAGCCGAAGGATTGACTTCATTGCACCGGGTTTTACCCCATATGGCTCGGTCCCTCTCCGCAGAAATGACACGCCACCTGCCGAGAGTATTGCACAAAGCACGAACTCCGTAGCTCCAGCAACAATCCTAGGGGTCTCTGGAAAAAACTGCACTCGTGAACAGAACGGCGTGGTCCGGATTCGAACCCACGACCTTCGACTCACAAAAAGCAAAGGGCTTGACCACTTAGTCACAGAGAACCCCCTGAATGCATGTATGTGCACATGCGTATATGCGTGTGTGTTATTTATATGATGAAATGTGTTGACTTGGTTGCTACACTGTGAGTTATCTGCATGTTATTACACC
>NZ_JBXEJO010000390.1:0-394 GCF_056837965.1 Bradyrhizobium ferriligni | reverse complement strand
GGGGGACGGCTGGTGTTATCATCACTCAGCGCTTTTGCTAACTTCCACAATTTATGGCCGTCCCTATCAAGGTTCAGGGATTCGGTCTTATCAACCCAACTCTGTTGTGCTGATCGTTTTACCTCGCTTGTATTTTGCTGCTGCCGCCTTGTAAGCAGTATTGGTCGTTACTGACTGTGCCTGTTCAGCCACACTCCTTGCCAATTCAAGGTCATTTTCAAGCTTCTGAACCTCTGCTGTCCAGTATGGCTTGTAATCCTTCCGTGCGCCTCTAGGAATGGTTTCCCGTGCCGCTTTCAGGATTGCTTGTGAGAGTTCCCTTGCCACGGATCGCATGTTTTTCTTTTCATGCATGTTGATGAGTTCAACATTGGCATCTGTCAGTGCCCCGTAC
>NZ_JBXEJO010000389.1:0-394 GCF_056837965.1 Bradyrhizobium ferriligni | reverse complement strand
AGCAACAACCCAAGACATCTCCAGAAAAAACATAACCTTCATAATGCAAGACAAATGTCATATCCAATTCTCCACAGAGACAGCCTTCCCTCCCTCTCCCAGATGGACAAGAGTTGGTAAACAATGCCTGAACTCAGCGGACACCATAATTTGGTCAGACAGAACATGTGGAGGACAGAATGGAAAAGTTGAACTTGTAATTTTTAAATTTTTTTCTCCTCGGCTCGGTGCCATGGACATCGTAACCCTTCGGTTCGGTGCCACGAACACCGTAAATCTGGAGAACCTGTGACTTTTCTGCCAGCCCGCGGAATTGAACCCCACTCACAGGGGGCTTGTCACCCGTAGTCCAACGCGCTACGAACACGCTGGGCAGACGGGCGAACTTGTAATA
>NZ_JBXEJO010000388.1:0-395 GCF_056837965.1 Bradyrhizobium ferriligni | reverse complement strand
ATACCGAAGGTGTTCCAAAAACCCGAATTGTGTATCTCCAACAATATTTTCTTCTTCTTCGGTCGTGTGATCTTAGCCTAAGAGCGATTGTACGTTGTGCCAGTTAAACAGCACATCCGATTTCTGCGATGCTTTTTATTTACTAGGGTAGCTTCCCTAGGCCCCTACCTCAATCGCCTCTTACGACATGCCTTGTAGGTCGCAGTGTTACTATTCTTTGCTCCCCTTGTATACCCCGTCAACATACGCGTGGCAACATTTCTAATTATCTCAAGAAAAACTGTCTATATGATTCGGTTCGGATTCGAATCTACGACCTTCATAACGAGAACCAAACGTCTTAATCACTACGCCATATAGACTCCCAATGTACATAGGTAACGTCAGTTATTAGT
>NZ_JBXEJO010000387.1:0-395 GCF_056837965.1 Bradyrhizobium ferriligni | reverse complement strand
GTGGACACAATTTTATACACTTCACTGATTACCCAAATTATATTTGGTAGATTACGTTGGAACACATTATTCCTGATTTTGTAACAAATTTCAATGATTAATTATTCATTTATAATATTAATTTGAATTTATACACTAATAAAGAGATCAAGATACAATCATAAAAGGAATAAGTTCAATGTCAATTAGAAAAAGTCTATGCCAGAAGTGATTAACATGTATATTCAGTGTTGATTACCAGACAATGATAAAATGGTTCAGTCAAGCCAATAGAGAAAAAAGTAGATTTAGGATGCTCAAACGTTATTTTCGCTTTTATACAAATGGTAAAAAATTTATTGAAATAATTTATTTAGCTTTAGTTGACCAGGAAAGTGCTTTGAAGTGTGTAGAAT
>NZ_JBXEJO010000386.1:0-395 GCF_056837965.1 Bradyrhizobium ferriligni | reverse complement strand
ACATAGAGAAACAAAGAATGAAGTGGTTTGGCCACTTAATAAGAATGCATCCAAACTCCACAGTATACAGAGTCTTCTACAACAGAACATCGGGAAAAACGTATAGTGGAAGTCAACGAAAAAGATGGATATATGGCATGAAAAATCCGGTCAAAAAGCAAAAATAACTATAATTCAAACCACTAGATCACTGGTGACGTCTATAGCCTAGGGGATAGTGACTCAATCTATTAACCCCGACGTTCTGAGTTCGAATCACGCTTCTGACAGTTTCGTTGCAAATTGTTTCGCATGGATTTTAACAAAGGGACGATGGCACCACCCATTCAGAAAGCAATTGCAAACTACTGAACGTTATAATGCCTAGAAAAATCACAAACAGCGTTACAAAGCCC
>NZ_JBXEJO010000385.1:0-396 GCF_056837965.1 Bradyrhizobium ferriligni | reverse complement strand
CTATACTAGAAAAAAACAACTGCGAATAGACAATCAAAGGCTACAAAATAAAGAAGTAAAAGAGGAATATCAGCTCGAACTTAAGAATGGGTTCGAGTTACTCAATGGTGAAAATGATCAAAACATTGAAGACAAATGGACTAAGATAAAGGACACACTACTTGGGGTAGCAAATAGTAGCACACGATTAAAGACGAAAGACAGAAAACCCTGGATAAGAGATGACACCTGGAAATGTATTCATAAAAAAGAAGAAAGATGAAACTAGCAATATTTAATACTAAGGATGCAACAGATGAAATCCAAGCTAAAGAGGAATATAGACTAAAAGACAAGGAAGTGAAAAGAGCAGCTAGAAGAGATAAAAGAGCATATGTTAATCGACTGGCCGAAGAA
>NZ_JBXEJO010000384.1:0-396 GCF_056837965.1 Bradyrhizobium ferriligni | reverse complement strand
CTGGAGAAGAGAGCTGGAGGCTGATATTAAAAGGATAGGTAAAACATGGACATAATTGAAAAGGACGGCAAGAGAGAGGAAGAGATGGAAGAAGTTTATTGAAGACTTGTGCTCCGTTGGGAATTGAAAGGGGAAGAAGAAAAAACATCACGATTCCCCGAAAAGTTCCAGTGTATTGAAAAAACAGAACACCGCCTCTGCTCTTGTATTGTAAAAGTCGACTAAGCGAGGTAGTCTTATAGTCTGCGACCCAAGGGCTGTGCCGTGCTATGATAAAGAGAGGCGGCCCTATCAGGCGGCGCGGAAGGGGCGGCACGAGCAGCGAAAACAAAATACAATTTGAACCATTCAATAATTTAAAACGTTTACTCAACGCTTTTCTATATTGGTCTATGT
>NZ_JBXEJO010000383.1:0-396 GCF_056837965.1 Bradyrhizobium ferriligni | reverse complement strand
CTGTGTCCATTCGTTGATACTTGTTAGAAGTGATATGGCAAAATAAAAATATTTCTCTGGTGCAGTAAAGTCATCGAGAATGAGGTAGTCAGTGCGTGAATGTACTACCTACCTAACCAGACACACATATCCAGACATGTCAGAAGCTAGGCACTACTGACACGTACACAATATGACACTGTCGATCACCATCAACTGTGTCAATAACTGGATGGTGCCAGGACAATTGTTAATACATAACAAAGAATGGCAGCTCCATAAACACTATCGACATAGAGTACCAGATACATAAACACTATCGGTATAGTGTACCAGCTACATAAACACTATCGGTATAGTGTAACAGCTACATAAACACTATCGACATAGTGTACCAGCTATGCACGAGCCCTCAAC
>NZ_JBXEJO010000382.1:0-396 GCF_056837965.1 Bradyrhizobium ferriligni | reverse complement strand
GGTGTACACATGGTTATTCACCAAAGTGCAATGATAATGGTCTTATCAATCAATCATACTTAATATCATATACCTTTTAATAATATTATGAGATATAAGAGAATATATTAAAGTTATCAATAGTAGAAAATAGTATGATATTTGTAAAGCTAATCAAGCATCTAACTGAACTTCTTAAAACAAGCAAATAAAAACATTGATTTTAAGCCTGTATGTCAAGACGGAAATCATGTGAATGGATTCAAAGTTTGTAGTTGTATATTGGACCGGATTAGCATAATTCATAAGTGTTTGCCTATTAACACGGACACAACAGGGTTGTGGGTTCAATCCCACACTTGAAATTCTACACTTTAGAAGAATTGGCCCCACTATCTCCTGCATACTAGGTCTAGA
>NZ_JBXEJO010000381.1:0-396 GCF_056837965.1 Bradyrhizobium ferriligni | reverse complement strand
ATATATATATATCCACAAAACAGTCGTTCGTGATAATTATTTTTCATGTTGCATTACTGTAACATTGAGTCGCCATGATTAGGTCTTTAAGTACACCAAACGCCCATTCTATTTAGTTCGAAATTGCTTCTATGAGATTTTTAAGTAGTTGTTGAACAAGGTGTATAGAGACAATTTTGTTTGGCCAGTGCGTTAGTCGATTTTGTTTCCATCGATGCACTGAATGCTTTTCCGGACAAGACGACAAAAAGAAAATAGTAGTGAGATCCAAATGTAATTTAATTCTGAAATGCGACAGACAACTAAGGGATGTTCAGACGAGAAGATGGTCTTCTTACTGTAAAGATGTGAAATTCGAGAAGGTGGTATTGAAAATTCTAATGAGGTCTGTAGATC
>NZ_JBXEJO010000380.1:0-397 GCF_056837965.1 Bradyrhizobium ferriligni | reverse complement strand
TTCGTAGACAATCTTATTCCCTTGAGCTAAATCTTTAGCAGCCACTGCAAGCTTAGTTGCATCAATCTTGAATTGAGTATCACTGCTGGTCGTAAGTGAACCATCCGCAGTACTCACATAAACTTGTTTGCCATCTTTATCCTGTACTACGCCACTATCTACATTAACAGTATAGTTATCAGTACCGTTAATTTGATAATTATCAGTACCTGTCGCTTTAAATTTAGAAATCAGGTCACTGCCGGTTGCTTTCTGCGCGCCATCGATATTAAAACCGTCCAGGCCGAGAGTTTTCGCATCAATTTTTGCCAGATTGATAGTGATGGTTTCACCATCATTAGCACCAACCTGAATTTTCATTTCATTATTTTCAGCAAGGA
This sequence comes from Bradyrhizobium ferriligni, assembly GCF_056837965.1. Taxonomy (NCBI): domain Bacteria; kingdom Pseudomonadati; phylum Pseudomonadota; class Alphaproteobacteria; order Hyphomicrobiales; family Nitrobacteraceae; genus Bradyrhizobium; species Bradyrhizobium ferriligni. The sequence goes on along the minus strand of NZ_JBXEJO010000380.1, from coordinate 17 downwards.
CTTTCACGCCGTTAAAC
>NZ_JBXEJO010000379.1:0-398 GCF_056837965.1 Bradyrhizobium ferriligni | reverse complement strand
TTACTAAATCTTCTCGCCTTCAGTGAAATATAGGGCTGGGACTGTCACTCTGAACCGAATTCTTTTATTGGCAACAATCTTCTACTTTATTCAGTAGGAAACCATCATTCTAATGTACTCTTATATTTATGTGCTGTCAACGTTTCTGTTTAGCAATTGTTATTGTTTTTATTGTTACACTTTATATTTTTCTCTGATGTTATTTGTTTTCTGTACAGATGGCTTTAGCTATGAGTGCATTTTTTGTTGAGGAATACAAATTGTATTTACACCGTAATCCTCTTGTTGAGATAAACAGGAGATGGAATATTGTTTTTCCGCTACACAAAACCACTATCATTCTATGACCTTTGTATCCTTTTAACTTCTACGAGGTTGCATGATTTTTGGTAATATAT
>NZ_JBXEJO010000378.1:0-398 GCF_056837965.1 Bradyrhizobium ferriligni | reverse complement strand
CATTTATGTGATATATGCAAGTCGTGGACACTGGAACGACTCTAATAATTAGGAGTTGCGTTTGGACAAGATCACATGCCAGACAATGTCGTCTTCGTGGTACACTAAACGTCTCAGTCTCATGGGTACAGTGAGCAAATGGACTTTTAGGATCGGTGCTGCAGCTGAGGACAGAGCATGCATGGATTCGAATGCCCAATGTGCCACAACAATCGCATAACAAGCATCTCACGCCCTGAGCTATCGTACTAAGACATATTTTGGAAACCAAAGGTTAAGTTGTATGCAAATGCAACATAAAACACATGAATTTGTTTATTTCAAAGTGATTTTTTATGATGTGCTAAAAATCTGGAAATTGTCATTCTAAAAGAATAGCAAACTGTCCCAGTCTGTAC
>NZ_JBXEJO010000377.1:0-399 GCF_056837965.1 Bradyrhizobium ferriligni | reverse complement strand
CATCTACTCCAGACAGAGACTGAGTTGATATCTGAAAATATTCAGAAACAAGAAGAGAAACTTGGAGCACAGCATGTAAATGAGGCACCAGAACTTGACACGGCACAAAAAGTCGTAATCAACACTTGTAAGGAAGAATCCTGCTTGACTTCTTCCAGTATTGCAACTGAAAAATCTATTGATAAGCACATTTCTATAAAAAGCGAGACTAAAATGGCATCAACTGGGAAATATAGCAAACATCCATCAATTTCTAAAAAGGATAAGATATTAGTTGACACAGTTAAAGCAGTTGAAAATAGTACTCATGAGAAAAGTCACAAAATTTCAGAAAAATCTTCTTCGGGACATTTGAAAGAAACATCTCACAAAAAGGATAAAGTTACAGCAAGGAAAGAC
>NZ_JBXEJO010000376.1:0-399 GCF_056837965.1 Bradyrhizobium ferriligni | reverse complement strand
CTCATATACAATACACTTGCATAAATACACTAACAATTAACACATATTAGTTTTTAAATATATTTTAATATTTATACCCACCTTTGTGTTCTCTTCAATGATCTGAATTTTGCACATGATCAAGTAATTATTAACTAAGCAGATACCAGTGGAGAAAGAGCTCAGGAAGAGACGCTGGCGATGGATACGACATACATTGAGAAGACCGACCGGAAGCATATCTTCAAAGCAAACAGTGACAACTGAAAAACATCACGTATTTGGAAAGCTCAATTACAGCAGATGGAAGAATTAACACCGAAATACAGCAAAGATGTAACAAAGTATGCCAAATCATCAGCCAAATGACACCGACACTCAAATGCAAACATGTATGGTTACACACAAAACATGCCCTAT
>NZ_JBXEJO010000375.1:0-399 GCF_056837965.1 Bradyrhizobium ferriligni | reverse complement strand
AAAACAAAGCAGTTCAGACAGTAAAAGACCGGATCCTGGCCGGGCGGGCAAAACAACCCGTTATCTTTCATGGTCAGCTGACCGGGAATATGGATGTCACCATTCCACAGCTGCCGGGGGGAAGAAAGGTCATCCTTGATGGTAGCGTGAACCTGCCGGAAGGTACCCTGAGTGAGGACAGTGGCACCCTGATATTCCAGGGGCATCCGGTTATCCACGCCTCCGTCAGTGGCAGTGCGCCGGTCAGCCTGAACCAGAAAGACTGGGAAAACCGCCAGTTCATAATGAAAACACTGTCGCTGAAAGATGCTGACTTCCATCTTTCACGTAACGCCTCGCTGAACAGTGACATTAAGTCGGATAACAGCCATATCACACTGGGAAGTGACAGGGTATTTG
>NZ_JBXEJO010000374.1:0-400 GCF_056837965.1 Bradyrhizobium ferriligni | reverse complement strand
GTTTTATTCAGTCTGTCAGATCCTAGGTCTTCTTCTTGGCTTATAACACCCAATATATTTCAAAGTAGCTGTATGACGTCATATTTGTACACAATTTATTTTCAAATACCGAAAAATAGTGAAAAAATAAGCTCAACCAATATATCGGGAGCTCGGGGTATGGAGCACTTAAATTAAATCCCCAAATATTGGGAGCCCGGGTTCTAAGGGTTAAAGAAAATTCATTTACCTGCAAAATAGTATATTATACATTAAAATCGCTTATTAATTAAGGAAACTGCAGCTGAATTTGTACATAGACCTGCATTGGGAAAATAGGATCTAAATTTAATTCAGCCACAATCCGTTTTCAATTCAGTAGCTAATCAGTTAAACATATACAGAGACAAGTCTATTATAC
>NZ_JBXEJO010000373.1:0-400 GCF_056837965.1 Bradyrhizobium ferriligni | reverse complement strand
AATTTCGCCTTGCCTTCTGTCACTATCAATCTTTGGCTGGTTTTACCTATTTTTTGATATTGTTCTGAGCCCTTTTGCTGCTTTCTTTGTTTAACTATTAATTTTTCAGGGTGAATACCTAAGGCCCGTGGAACGACTTGCAACATCTCAAGACTGCGTTTTTCTGCCTTGTGTACTGGAATGCTGGCTGGTGGCGCATATTCTTGCAGTACAGCATAGTCATTATATATATCTATGGCATAGGCATATTCGGGTAAGTCCGCATCGTAAATTCGATAACAGGTGATTTGATTTTTTCTTGCCCATTTCTGTAAATGATTTCTGTTTTTTTCCAATCGGTTAAATAGCATTTGTGCATTATCAGAAAGCGGGGCATCCGGGGTATTTTTTAGTTTATTTG
>NZ_JBXEJO010000372.1:0-400 GCF_056837965.1 Bradyrhizobium ferriligni | reverse complement strand
TTTGTTAACCACTCTATGTGATTTGTATGTGATCTGAACCTAAGAACGATTGTAACTTGTGCCATTTATACGTCTACAAATAGGCCAGTACATCCGATTTCTGCGCCGCTTTTTAGTTACTAAGGTATCTTTCCTAGACCTCTACCTCAGTCGCCTCTTACGACATGCCTTGTAGGACGCAGTGTTACTATTCTTTGCTCCCCTGCGAGCCTCGGCAAGACATGAGCGGGATATTGGTTCCAGAGTTAACAACACAGTTCAAAGATTTCTTATAGAATATTTTTTTCTGTACTCCTGGCATCTTCCTCTTTCATTTCTATAGTCCCGTTTTGCCTCATAAAGTCAGGATAAGAAGAGGCTTCTAGAAAGAGCATTGGTGTGCGCTTCATAAATAGTGTTT
>NZ_JBXEJO010000371.1:0-400 GCF_056837965.1 Bradyrhizobium ferriligni | reverse complement strand
GTTCGGCAAGCTGGATGAGGGCGATCTGTCGCGCGTGCGGGCCAATCTGGTCAAGCAACAGGCACTGTACGAGATCGCGCAGATGCTGCAGTTGCCCGATGCCCTGCGTTTGGGCGAAGGCGAATTGAAAAGCGGCGGTTTCCGCCGCCCATCTATCCTGGCCGATGCGCTGGAAGCGATTTTCGGGGCGGTGTTTCTCGACGGTGGCTTCGATGCAGCCCGCACGCTGATTCGCAAGCTGTACATCCCCATCCTCGAGCAGGTGGACCCGCGCACGCTCGGCAAGGACGCCAAGACGCTGTTGCAGGAGTACCTCCAAGGTCACAAGATTGCGTTGCCGCTGTACACGGTGGTGGCCACCCACGGCGCGGCGCATAATCAGCAGTTCGAGGTCGAGTGT
>NZ_JBXEJO010000370.1:0-401 GCF_056837965.1 Bradyrhizobium ferriligni | reverse complement strand
ATTATAATATGAGCAGATTAGAACAAGTTATCATTTGGCACAAGACTTAACCTCTAGGTTACAGAGACAATCATACTTACATCTCTATCAAGTAACAACGCTTCCTTAGCATAATACTTCTTCAGTAACTTGTCGTTATCACAGAGTAATCGTATGTAGCTCTCCAGGAGTCCTTCATTCAAAGAAGCATACAGCCAGGCCCGACCTAAAGAAACACAAGAACAAAAAGATAACAGTGTGTACAATGTTAGAACATGTTTCAGTTTCAGTTTGGAATATCTGCATTTTAACGCAGTTTTCTCACAGCAAACTGCAAGAATGACGACTGCGGTTGTTTAATATTGATATCAATTTTATCTGTTTTTTGAACTCTTTCATCGTATTAACATATGATAGCGGGT
>NZ_JBXEJO010000369.1:0-401 GCF_056837965.1 Bradyrhizobium ferriligni | reverse complement strand
TAAGCTGCATGATGCCAGTACGAACACCAATCCCATGCTTGATAGTCGCTATGCTGTTGCCTTAATGGGTGCGGTAAATACCATCTACCAAGTCGCTTGTGATGATAAACGTATTAATTTAATACAAGCGTTTTAACATAACCAATCACTGATTTGGGCTTAAGTACTAAAGGGTAAGGAAAAATGGTATGGGATTTTTAGGTTATTTGTTGATGGGTGGCATTGTTTATACCATTGGTTTTTTTATTAATCTTAAACGATTACACCCCAAGCGTCAGGCGGGTGCGGTCATTTGTGTCACACACCCAATCATGATTGGTTATTTGCTGGGATGTTTTATGATTATGCTTGGTGTATCGGTATTGCTTGGGCGATTTGTATTGCATCATGATGGGCCAGAT
>NZ_JBXEJO010000368.1:0-402 GCF_056837965.1 Bradyrhizobium ferriligni | reverse complement strand
CAAGCATACCATCTAGAAGTTACATTCTTTGTGCTATATATTTAACGCCTTCGTTGGCTTGGTTGAAGAAAACTAATGTTTACAGCCATTTAATACATTGATGACAAAAATAGCAACATTCAGGACGAATTCCGGGTTTTTGGAACAATTCTTGCATTTTCCATGCACCAAATAGACTTGGCTTGAACATGGTAATTAAATGACGTCATTTAATGAGAGATAAGACTTTTAGTTAAAGGCGTATATCGAAATTAGTGTGAGGCTATTGGGTCATATTGTTGACTTCTCAAAACAGACATTGATATAACATTTCTAATGAGTTTGAAGTTATAATGTAAAAAGTATCATTTAATGCTATACGCCCATTTCCGCAAAGAGGCACATATGGGTCATCTGTACTAC
>NZ_JBXEJO010000367.1:0-402 GCF_056837965.1 Bradyrhizobium ferriligni | reverse complement strand
CTATTTATCAAAGCAATGAATGGAACTGTTACAGCAAACATAATGGCTAAAATGGACAACCTTGTCATTTTCTTTCGTATAACACCAAATATTGCAGTCACTAATGTTGTTGATAAAATTAAGTAATAAATTACCCAAAACCAATCAGGAAGAGTCTCCCAATTCATTTTTCCACCTCTCTATTTGCAGCAATGTTTCCAGTCAAACCGATGTGTGAGCCCTGCCAAATGGAGCAGCGATTTGCGGGATAAAGGAGCGCCTTCTGGAGTATCAGCGGGGTAACGTTCAAGGCAGGCAGCAATAATCTTACTGTAAGATCAAGGTATGGGGCCGGGAATCTGTGTTAGCAAAAAAGTTTCGTCCGTAAAGTGTCCTGACGTAACACGTTAATCCGTCTAGTCG
>NZ_JBXEJO010000366.1:0-402 GCF_056837965.1 Bradyrhizobium ferriligni | reverse complement strand
CACATGCACATCAAAGTTATACTTCCTATCCTTTTTTTCTATAAAAAATACTAAACTCAGTGTTTAGTTGAGTTCATTATTCAAATGTTGGCAGCTCAGAAAACTAAAATAATGAATAAATGTAAGGATTGACTTCAATGCGCCAGTTTTGTCCCATATAGCTCGGTCCCTCACTATATAAACGAATGCCTCCTTCCGAGAATACTATGCAAAACGCAATCTCCGTAGCTCCGTCAACAACCCTGAAGATTTCCGGAAAACATGCATAAGAAAGACGCGGTCCGGAGTCGAACACAGACCTGAAAACTAGTCTGAAAACTAAATTATTGGATCACCTTAACAACCAATTTCACAGTGGATTCATGTTTTCATCCATGTATCTTAGGAGGAATCACCCTAAGG
>NZ_JBXEJO010000365.1:0-402 GCF_056837965.1 Bradyrhizobium ferriligni | reverse complement strand
ATGGTAGTTGGGGAGAGGTCGGGTGTTCGCCAGGTCCCAAGAGTCTAAAGGCAGTTGATGTTCTATTTACTAACAAGTTTATTTCAAATTTCAAAAACCTTGTTTTTTTATCGATATTTCCATATGAATGTCATATTATTCATTTTCCAAACATGACCTGTGGGGGCTGGTTAGGACTAACAAATCACGTAAAGAAAAAAAAATGGTGTTGTTTAAAAAATGTCAATGAAAACCTAAAATATTGTTAGCAACTCTTATTTCAGAATAATCAAATAGAAACGTTGATTTAAAAAAAAATAACATTCTTGTAATATAACATTTTGAAAGAAAATGCAGAAAAAATTGAACGTAGAAATATAGAGATATTATGTAGTGTTTTTTTAAACTAGCTCAACTATACAC
>NZ_JBXEJO010000364.1:0-403 GCF_056837965.1 Bradyrhizobium ferriligni | reverse complement strand
CACTCTAAGGTGTCAATCACATACAGACAAAGAGCGGTTTAACAAGTGAATGATGTAGAGCGAATGAAGAAGAAACTTAGCAGGAAATAATTGAAAACTTGTTCTTTCTTGGGGTTCAAAACAATAACTAGTTGAGTATTATTTGATGAAACTGAAATATATATGTTTGTAACAAATATGCTACATTGTTTATTGTTATTTGTTTGAATTAGCGTCCTTATGTATGTCATTATGCTGGATGTACAAGTTCTTATGCAAGACTACAACATCTTACAAGACACATCGAAAGGTTGCACACACTGGGCTATAAAGAACTAAGTAAAATCAGGTAAGTGTTGCAGTTGCAGAACTACCGGCTGCAGATTAAATCATAAAACAGTAGGAATATGTGTCTATTAAATAT
>NZ_JBXEJO010000363.1:0-404 GCF_056837965.1 Bradyrhizobium ferriligni | reverse complement strand
TTTGAGAAGAGACTTATGTATAAGCTGAAAGACAAGAGAGAAAAGCGAAAACACAGAAATTGTCACAGTAAAACACTTGCCAATTCACCGTCTGTAAAGACGAGAAAAGGCCATATACCTCTGTTAGCAGGACAAATTTATTATTGTTTTTTTTTTAGTGTATACATTTTTTATTAAATTGCGCTTTAATTGAAATTTTCGATACACCAAAGAAACATTTCGGCACATCTACCAGATTTGATTAAACCGACCTTTTGACGGAAAGTACATTTTAGTACATTTGACTTCAAGCTATCAGGCTCTAATTTGATGGTCAAATTCCATATTTTCATAGCATGTGCACTTCTTATTGTCATCGCATTCCGGTTTCGCCTAACTTACAAGCTAGCAATAGAGCTCGACTA
>NZ_JBXEJO010000362.1:0-404 GCF_056837965.1 Bradyrhizobium ferriligni | reverse complement strand
TCCTAGGGATTTTTAATTTGATAAGAGTGTAGCTTTCATAGATGAGAAGATGTAAAAATTATTAAACCTGACTATTGGTCGTCTCTATTTCTAAATTCCAACTTAACAAAATGGCCATGAAAAGTTTAAAAATGAAATAGTGTATCCATGTCTCAACGTGCCGGTCACATGTTAAAGCGATGATGACTTATTGTAACGTATTTTAAACCTATGTGCCGCTTTGGCACAAAAGGAACAAACTAACTATTTTAAACATATTTGCTTAGAGGCACGTGTAGTGTAATTGATAAAAGGGAACGAGAGGGAAAAACTGAAACGGTGTTCAGCCTCCCCCAACAGATGTTGAAGGGTATGCATACTGATGGTTCCTGTAGCTCGCTGGTTAAACACACTCCTCCCTCTTC
>NZ_JBXEJO010000361.1:0-405 GCF_056837965.1 Bradyrhizobium ferriligni | reverse complement strand
CTTTACCTCCATTGCAGGCCTAGGCAACACTAAAAGCAATATAGCAGCCAAAAAAATATTGTAAAATCCACTTTTATTCTCATTCTAATTTGTTTGGAATGCATAAGCAATGTTATTTCATTGTAGAGACAAAATATATCAGGAATATTGAAAAACTATCTCACCATTTACATGGCATGGAAGAAATCTAAATGTAAACAACAGAATTATAAAGATAATAAAGTTAATATTAAAGCATACAAATAAACATGTATCAGTAAAAAAAATATTATGGTTGTAATATTATTCTTAAACTTAATTTAACAAAAAAGAAAGGAAAATAATATAATAAAGAAGAAACCATTTTTCATACCCCGAGGTATATGGTGTTAGGCCCGTATTATTCATTGACTGTCAGCACACAAT
>NZ_JBXEJO010000360.1:0-406 GCF_056837965.1 Bradyrhizobium ferriligni | reverse complement strand
AATCTGACGTGATTATTCTGTGTTTAACAATCGACGCTGTTTATGAAAGACACATCTTAGTGAAGCTCTTGTTGAAGAGCTTGGTGTTTATATATATGGTCTTTTTCGTCTTTACAGACGGTCAGTTGGCAAGTGTTTTACAGACGGTCAATTGGCAAGTGTTTTACAGACGGTCAATTGGCAAGTGTTTTACAGACGGTCAGTTGGCAAGTGTTTTACAGACGGTCAATTGGCAAGTGTTTTACTGTGACAACTTCTGAGTTTTCGCTTTTCTCTCTTGTCGTTCAGCTCGTACATAAGTCTCTTCTCAAAAGACTCTGCGCCCTTTCGTAATTTGGCTTTCCACACAACTCTGTCATCAGCTAGTCCCTCCCATGTGCTGGGATCTATAGAAAAATTTTTCATT
>NZ_JBXEJO010000359.1:0-406 GCF_056837965.1 Bradyrhizobium ferriligni | reverse complement strand
CACATAAGGCGCACATATTGGGTTTTACATTTTGCACCAAATTGTAAAATGGAAACGGTGCAAAAAGTAACCAAATGACCGGATATCAACTTTGCATCTCCATAGAAACCATAACTGCATCAGAAACAAAACTTTCATTCATAAATCAGAGTCTGCATGTCTTCCTTACAATCTTATCCAACTGCTGAAGCTTTGAGCAGCACATGCGAGGCTTCAGAGAGTTCGTTAACTGGGATGAAGATATGAATGACTCTATCATTAGACTTCAGTATTTAGAACTTAATTAATCTACTCCTGGTAAATGTTTTAATCTTTAAATAAACACGACGCCTGAAGTAGTACATGTGATTTACTCCGCCATCAAAGCTGTCATTTCTCAGATTTCTCTTGTGCTGCTGACCACGTG
>NZ_JBXEJO010000358.1:0-406 GCF_056837965.1 Bradyrhizobium ferriligni | reverse complement strand
AGTAGACATAACCAGCATGCGGAACTAGTATTGCTTTTGGAGCAGGCTTATGAATTGGCGCTTGGTCCAGGAAATTCAATACGGTTTGCTTTAAAGTCAATGGATCGTCGGGATAAAAATACCCAGCTACGGCTGGTTGACGGACGCTCACAACAACACTCCGGAACAACTGAACATACTATACTTATAAATATAGACTAAGAGTTGATTGTGGGCTATTTGATGTTTGATACTATTCCAACCAAATACTGGCATAAGCTGGAAGATGGACGCATACAATGTGATGTATGTCCTCGTAATTGTAAATTGCGTGAAGGGCAAAGAGGGTTATGTTTTGTTCGTGCAAACCTGGATAATCAAATAAAATTAACTACCTATGGCCGCTCTAGCGGTTATTGCATAGATC
>NZ_JBXEJO010000357.1:0-407 GCF_056837965.1 Bradyrhizobium ferriligni | reverse complement strand
GTCAGAAGTATGATATAAGGCGCCCTGACTATGCCTGAATGTATAGCAAGCACACACAAGAAGAATAAGCTGTTTGTGTCAAGAGCAAATAGATTTTAGCACACTATAATATTTGGTGAGAAACAAGGCAACTGTCAACAGGCATAAGCAACAAGAAGGAATAGCATCCTATCTCAGAGAGAATCTGCTTAAATGAAGCACAAAAACACATGAAAGTGAAATGTGCAAGAAGTTCTAAAACAGCATCCCAAAACTAAATGCTCATCTTCAGAAAATGAAAATCTGACCAGTGCACGTCACATTCTGCAAAATAATTCCCCCTTTCAAAGGCTTACTAAAGGTTTCAAACTTGTAAACCGCCTGTGTGTTGTCAGGGCTTGCAAGGGGAGCAAAGAATAGTAACACTG
>NZ_JBXEJO010000356.1:0-408 GCF_056837965.1 Bradyrhizobium ferriligni | reverse complement strand
ATATAAGACAACGTGAAGAACAGTTTGATATGTTCAACATACGATTTACGCAATGTGTACATGTTTTGCTCTTGTAATACAAAGTAGACATGAAAATGCTTTTGATCCTCTGTTTTGATCCTGTTAAAATTGGTTGAAATATCACATCTGAGTTATACAGATAATACAGTTTTTCTTTAAAATACTGTCACATGATCAGAACAAAAAATCGTGTCTGTAACAAACGCAGTAAATACAAGAACCTTTTTTTCCGAAAGACAACAAATGCAGTGGTTTGGACATTTAATGAGAATGAAATACAACCAACCACCAATAACAGCATACAATAAAAAGAGATTGGGTACTAGAGCTAAGGGAAGACCAAGAAAAAGATGGATAGACAATATCAAGACCTGTCTCTTATACACA
>NZ_JBXEJO010000355.1:0-408 GCF_056837965.1 Bradyrhizobium ferriligni | reverse complement strand
ACTGTAATATGAGTTTATAGTTGGCTGTGCATGGACATTCTATAGTTCTGTGACATCTATTCTGTGATGTAAGAAATTTGGAGTAAAACGGACTGGGAAACTGATAGACAGAATCGGGATTGAATTCAATAAGCGAATCATACGAACAATCTAGCACTAAACTTATCAACCTTCATCCCTTAATCTAGCACTAAACTTCTCAACCTCCATCCCTCAACCTAGCACTAAACTTCTCAACATCCATCCCTTAATTGTTAAGCAAAGATGCCGAGTCTAATCTAGTGAAGAAAGCAACTACAATGGAACATCTCCATTACATGTTTCCAGAAGACAGCTGGATAAGAATTTACACAGATGGATCGGCAATGGAGGCAACCATGAATGATGGAGCAGGAGTGTACATTAGCC
>NZ_JBXEJO010000354.1:0-408 GCF_056837965.1 Bradyrhizobium ferriligni | reverse complement strand
GAATTACATCAAGTAGGGCTGGAACTTGAACCACTTTCACTGTGTTTACTTTTACAGAAACAATTTTTACAACACTAATGATTTGTAAATGTTTGTGAAATTAATTGGCAGACGTTAAACATAATGTTTTAGAAAAGTTTAACACATACAGCTATTTTAGAGGTTCACAGTGCGGTTATAAATCTTACGCACCTACTTTCTTGATTTTGAGACTGAATAATAAAAAATGTTTAAGAGTGTAAAAATGAACATCAGTTTTTTAATTATATGTACATTTGTCTTGATTTAATAATTAATTATTTCAGCTAATTGCTCGTTGAATTTTAAATATTTTTTATTGGTTATTGGTTATTGGTTATTGGCCACGGTAACCATCAGTATGCTTCATCATCATCAAATAGCTTGTCC
>NZ_JBXEJO010000353.1:0-408 GCF_056837965.1 Bradyrhizobium ferriligni | reverse complement strand
CGTCGCCCGATGGCCATGCTTTCATGCTGCGCCTCTATGCGCCTGCCCAACGTGAGCGGTGCGAGCGCTCGCCGGGCATGGTGCTTTATTTTCATGGCGGGGGATTCGTGGTCGGCTCGCTCGCGAGCCACGATCTGATCACTGCGCGCATCGCGGCCGATACGGGCCTATGCGTGATCGCCGTCGATTACCGGCTTGCGCCCGAGCATCCAGCGCCCGCCGCTCACGACGATTGCCTGGCTGTCACGCGCGCCGCGCTCGATGGACGCTTGCCATTCGGTCTGGTGCCGACGTCGCTGCAACTCGCGGGCGACAGCGCGGGTGCGACGCTCGCGGCGAGTGTCGCGATGCGGTTGCGCGACGAAGGGGTGACGGGCGTCCGAGGTCTCGCGCTGGTTTATCCGATGC
>NZ_JBXEJO010000352.1:0-410 GCF_056837965.1 Bradyrhizobium ferriligni | reverse complement strand
GAGCGCACCTTTCCGTCCTCGTTCCACACGATCGATACGTCGCCGCTCACGATGGCGATGCCCCTGCAGCGCCTGCCGATGGTCGCGGCAACGCAGGCGAGCGCGAAGCTCCCGAATTCAGATCCACCAGCTTCTCCAATAAATTCCGCGCCAGCCGTCGGGAAACGACCTCACGCCTCCCGCTCCGGAAACGCCGGGCACAATCGACAGTGCCCCCATCGCCGGGGGCACTGCGTGCCTCGGAATGTGCAGTCCGCGCTTAGTTCTGCACCGCTTCGACCGCAATCACGAGCTTCACTTCGTCGCTGACATACGGCGCGTTCGCACCGGCGCCGAATTCCGAGCGCTTGATCATCGTCGTCGCATTCGCGCCGCAGCCGAGCTTCTTCAGCATCGGATGCGGCATGCAG
>NZ_JBXEJO010000351.1:0-410 GCF_056837965.1 Bradyrhizobium ferriligni | reverse complement strand
GGCGTATGAGGCGAAGACGGGCGAAATGGTGTCGCCTTGCTTCGGCGAGTGCGAACCCTTTCCGCAGCTTTCGGCATCGTTCGATGGCATGAGCCTGGATGGCAATACGATCGTCGAGATCAAGGTGCCATCCGCGAAGGTTCACGAGATGGCCAAGAATGGCCAGGTGGTCGATTACTACGTGCCACAAATCGCGCACCAGGCGCTGGTCGCTTGGGGTATGCCTGAGTCCTGGGGCAACGACAAGCGAGCGTTCTTCGTGAGCTACGACCCGGATAAGGACGAACTGGTCATCGTGCCGGTCGACATGGGCGAACTGGCGATGATGGCGAAGCGGTTGCTGCCGTGTCTGCTGGACTTCTGGCAGGCGGTGTTCGAGAAACGTCCTCCGCTTGGCGATGGCATGGAGC
>NZ_JBXEJO010000350.1:0-410 GCF_056837965.1 Bradyrhizobium ferriligni | reverse complement strand
GACTAAGGTAGGGGTCTAGGGAAGCTATCCGAATAAATAAAAAGCGTTGCAGAAATTGAATGTGCTGGCCTCTTGTAGGTGCATAACTGGTACAACGTACAATCGCTCTTAGGCTCAGATCACATACAAATCACATAGAGTTGTTAACAAGGGTCGATGTGAAGCGTTCGAAGAATAAGATTCTACCTAGCTAACTGGAAATGAGCCAAACAAAATGTGTGTTCATGTTTATCAAACTGAGAAAGAGAAAAAGTTGATAATTGGGATGCTGAATGATTGAGAATAGTATCTGAAAAACTAATTTCAATTCCAACAAACATTGACTACATTCAATATAGGACAAACATATCCTGTCGGAGTAATATTTCTGATCATATGTTCCATCTGCTACCGTATACAGTAGACGGTAC
>NZ_JBXEJO010000349.1:0-410 GCF_056837965.1 Bradyrhizobium ferriligni | reverse complement strand
GGCCTGGAGTGCTTGAAGTTGATTTCATCAGAAAAAAACATACTTTAGTTTCTTAATGATCTGTTTATTGGTTTGTTCTTCTAGTTGGATACTTTTACAGATGATCTTGTCATTTTGTAGTGTTTTGATGGGGAACTGGTGAAGAACACTACCCTGTTTATGACACATACCGAAGTAGTCGCATAATAAAAGTTGATGCAGAAGAAGAAGATTAATATTTATAGTACTGATATCATTAGTAAATTCTTATAGAGTACTAATATTCTATTATAATTATGTACCAAATTGTTCCGCAGTTCATATTGTATTTTCCATATTATATGTGTAAGATTAGTTACACATGTATATATCTTGTCTAATCATTCTAGTTTTGTTATGTACACTATTTGACTTGATATATAATGGTGCAT
>NZ_JBXEJO010000348.1:0-410 GCF_056837965.1 Bradyrhizobium ferriligni | reverse complement strand
GAGTATTATGGGCATTGTATCAAGGGCAAACTGCCTTGGGGCATGAAGTTAAATTTTTAACCAAGCATGACAATAAGCACCCTGATGCTTTGGTGTTTAATCCTAATATCAGCCTTGAAAAACAGGTAGAAGGTTGGGCGGACATCATTCATTTTCATTTTTTATATCGTGGTGAGATTACGACACCTTTTGTCTGCACCACACACAATCAACAAATCACACCTGCCAGCTTTCCTAAAAATACCATTTTTTTGGGAAAATTACACGCCCAGAGAAGTGGTGGGCAAGCGTATGTTCATAATGGGCTGTATTGGGCAGATTATGGTCAGCCGAATTTAAATACGCCAAAAAATTATGTACATTTTTTGGCAAATGCGAAGTATAAAGATAAAAATCTCAAAGATAGTGTT
>NZ_JBXEJO010000347.1:0-407 GCF_056837965.1 Bradyrhizobium ferriligni | reverse complement strand
CTGTACCAGTACCTCCACCCAGTTGCGTCTCACCATTCCTGATTCGACTTTACGAATCATGCTCATGGAGTCACTGAGTATGAAAACACGAGAGTAGTTATGAGATGCCAACTATTTCACCACCTCTGTAACCGCCGTATCTCCATTGTCAAACTACTTTTGGACAATAAGACTGAAGTACTAAATCTAACCTCATGTTTTAGTACTTCACTTTTATTCGATAAAGACCTACAAGATAAAAATATAGAAAACAATTGATACTCCAAAGTTGTAATACTATAATGACAAATGATAAAATAAGCATTAAGTGGAACATACGGACGAAGAGAGACTTAACAAATCATCTGAAAAACACGTGTTTTCGAATTTAATGTTATCATCATCAAATAGCTTGTCCTGAGCAGAAC
>NZ_JBXEJO010000346.1:0-412 GCF_056837965.1 Bradyrhizobium ferriligni | reverse complement strand
TTCTATGTGAGAACAAGAAACATTAGATCTAATCGAATTTTAAAGATAGTCGATCTGGAAGGTGTGTATATGTTTATTTTTGTTGGCTCTGTGCATACTTTATTCAAGGGAAATTGAGTGTTCCCTGTGTTTGGAGATTAGATGTGTGAAAGAATTGAGATTCCTGGACTGGTATAAAGATCGTTTCTGATGTCTGACAGACAGAATAATAATCACATTATTTTTCACAAATAAATAAATGTTTGTGCATATTTTCTACTTGATATCAAGTACAAATAGCAATATTTATAGATTAAATTTTTTTATTTATTTTCATACTTTTTGTTTGAAATTGTATTCAATGAAAGTCTATGTGGCGTAAATGTAATGTGATTGTCTCTCACACCAAGGTTACTCGGTTCGTTCCCCGCAC
>NZ_JBXEJO010000345.1:0-412 GCF_056837965.1 Bradyrhizobium ferriligni | reverse complement strand
AACCTATTTTCCCTATTGAGTTGATAGTAAACATAATCTTTTTGCTGACTTGTGATATCTCTCGCCCTTATGTTATTGAAAGTTATTTTTATCAGTGCTTTCACTGCCTCGTATGCCATACTGGTGTTTGTGATAGCCTGCCTTTGCCAATATGTTTGCGGTCTTATGCTAGTTATACCTCACTCGGATGGTATCCATTGTATTACTACTCTCGAAAACATGTTGCATATTTTGGTGTAGTGCTGCTCGTGGTATCTTTAAGTTATTATCTTGATTTTTTTGAGCAGTTATTACCGACAATGTAACAGTGAAAAATACTACATTTTCTCTTACATATTTCTATGCTTGTTTAATGTGCGATGACGTTGATTGGTATAATTAACTAACTAATCACAGGTAATCACTTTACAGC
>NZ_JBXEJO010000344.1:0-412 GCF_056837965.1 Bradyrhizobium ferriligni | reverse complement strand
TGTGTGATGTGGTCAGCATCACGCCGGCAGCCTTTACTCTCCCAGAGCATGTCAAGTACCCATTTGAGGCTGCGTCGACCTGAGAGCCGTCGCTGTCGGGGAAAATACCACGCACACTGCGGGAGTTGAACCCAGACCACCAGCCTTGAGAAGCGAGTTCACTAACAACTACGCTACCGCGGCTCTCTGAACCCAGTAAACGCTGGTTGAAACCGAACACATCCACCAAAGGATAAGTACTTGAGCTCCAATTGGAAATGAAGACTGTGCACATACATTCCGTTCTTGATGTTTGGCTGTTTATATATCACAATAGAATGATAAAAACGGCTTAAAAACGGTAACGAGAGAGAGAGAGAGATAAGCAAGCAAAAATGAATAATAAAATAATAAAACTAACACACATCTAACG
>NZ_JBXEJO010000343.1:0-412 GCF_056837965.1 Bradyrhizobium ferriligni | reverse complement strand
GGAGATGCTTCCGTGGCGGGCGTTTCTGAGTCCTGAAATTCATTGTGAGTGGGAGTGGACAAATCGATCGTTTTCGCAGACCATTTGGTCGGTCATTGTCTCTTCTCTTGATCACCTGAATTTGTGATTTATTCGTCCCTTCCCTCCTCCCTACTTACATCTTGAACTATTTCTTCTTCTTCTTCCTGGAGAGCCATCCAGACTGCGGACTGATCCCACATACTGCGCTTGAAATATTGAATGAACAACTTTCCGTTGTATTCAAATTATTGCATTCCCTGTCCGTACAAAAGCCTCTCGATCATTGTGCCGCCTCTGAATTGTCCCAAAATGGAACAGTGTGGCGTGTGCCACAGGATTCGGTCATTGATTTATTATTATATCGATTCGTTCCCGAGGAGGACAAGGACAC
>NZ_JBXEJO010000342.1:0-413 GCF_056837965.1 Bradyrhizobium ferriligni | reverse complement strand
TCTTAGTAGCGAAGTTCATCAAGTTATTAGAATCTCAGAGAAATTTCTTAATAATGCATTTTTCTTGTTTGTTTGAAATGCATTACTGGGATTAATACAATAGACCATATTGATGTATTGTAAGTAATGAAACTGAGTATAACCTGGACCTGTTATTGGGTACATGCCTAAGCATGTACGGGTCAAGTGGTAATAGTTGCACTGGAAATACTGTGGTGTATCACTGTGTTTAAAAAGGGTTTAAAAGCCGAAGGATTGACTTCATTGCACTGGGTTTTACCCCATATGGCTTGGTCCCTCTCAGGAGAAATGGCCTGCACAGAGTATTGCACAAAGAACAAACTCCGTAGCTCTAGCAACAATCCTAGGGATCTCTGGAAAAAACTGCACTCGTGAGCAGAACGGTGCAGTCC
>NZ_JBXEJO010000341.1:0-415 GCF_056837965.1 Bradyrhizobium ferriligni | reverse complement strand
GCACAGGTCTTCAACAAGCTTACAAAAAAGAATAAGATGGTTGTAATTAGTAAGCAAAGAAAGCTGATAAAAGAGAAAGTTCAACTAATATATTTTAGTGTCAACAAAATGCTTATAGCAAGTAGTTCAACGTTGAGTTAAAATATTTTGTACAGTAGTAAATACCTATTAGCTTTAACAGTAGCATTGCAAGCATTATCATGATTATGGTAGTTGTAAAGTAGTATTGAATCATTGTCTATGAACTGATGATATATGTCCTAGTTATTTACAGTCTACCAGTTTATTTAATAATATAGTTAAGTCAGGTTAATTTACCTTAGTGAATTATTTTCAAGTGGGAAAAAAAGAGATACATTTTAATTTCAGTAATAAGTGTGTTTGCATGGACCTCAATGATTGACCTCAGCATTGG
>NZ_JBXEJO010000340.1:0-418 GCF_056837965.1 Bradyrhizobium ferriligni | reverse complement strand
ACCTTGCGACCACATGGGCTCAACGTATTACATTCCTATGCTTCTCAGTACTTTCTCTTCTCATGCCTTGTTATCTATATGTGCATATGTTGCATGTATTCAAGTTTTATATTCATTTCATTTTTTGTTTCTATTCTTTTCTATTTCTAGTTTTTATGTGTGCTTTTTGTGTTACATTTATTTCGTTATTCGTTTTTATTCCCAGATTTTCATTAGAAACGTTTGTATTTGGTCGTCCATTTGTTGTTGTTTTTTAATTTGTCACTCCTGTTGTTCGTTTGCTTGATAAAGGCCTTGTTGGTTGAAACTTTGCTGTATTTTGTCATTGTTTTTGTAATTTGTAAAACTACAGTACTTTGTGATTACGTGTTTTGCCAATCAAATAGTTTTACTGCAGTCTCATATATATATTGAGATA
>NZ_JBXEJO010000339.1:0-418 GCF_056837965.1 Bradyrhizobium ferriligni | reverse complement strand
GCGGACAGTTTGGTTGCAAATTGTTTGCGTGGATTCTTACAAAAGGACGATGGCGTCACCCGTTCAGAAAGCAATGGCAAGCTACTGAACGTAATAATGCCTAGAAAAATCACAAACAGCGTTAAAAAGCTGGGGTTGATTCGCAAAGTCCTGTAAAGGATATGCAATTAACTTTTTTTTAGTCAATACCATGTTCCTTTAGCATTTACGTCATCTAAGAATTTATGTGGCTTTTCTCAAATTATGCAGCATTCTGTCAGTGAGTCATGGCTACCAGATTATTCCAAAAGTATTCCTAAAAATTTGACAACATCAAGAGCTGGTCAGGACAGAGTTTCTCCACACTCGCTCGAGGAGTTGAAGACAGAGACTCATGGCGTGCTTTTTTGTGCTGATATTTCCAGTGACACCCCTACGA
>NZ_JBXEJO010000338.1:0-418 GCF_056837965.1 Bradyrhizobium ferriligni | reverse complement strand
CAACGGTAAGTGATGCAACTTATTGTGTGGTTGTCTCATTTTAACCATCTTTCCATTCACATACAGCATGACGCGAAGAGTCCACGACAAACACTGTTTATGAAGTGCACACAAAAGCCAGTTCTAAAATTCTCTCCTTATCCTGACTCTGTGACGAAGTTTTCATTCACAGTTTGAATTAAGTACTTTCTTTCTTTTCTTTTTCTTGAATTAAGTACACTGTACGAAAAATTAAGTTAATATTTTCGCTATTAATTACAATCGAGCGACTTCATATTGACATCATCTTCAAAGATTAATAAACAACTGTAATAAAATCTGAAATAGAATCGAAAATAGAATGTAAGATAGAATCTGAAATAGAATCTGATAATTGTTTGATCTGGTTACACATCAAGTAGTAGTATATATCTTGCGG
>NZ_JBXEJO010000337.1:0-419 GCF_056837965.1 Bradyrhizobium ferriligni | reverse complement strand
ACCTATTGCTGTGTCTTTTGTAGAATTAATTATTGGGTCGGATGACGTAAGCCTATTTCCAGTGATGACACCAAAATATTCATTTCCTACCACCCTGGTTCCTGTATTCACGACAACGAAAAATTATTATATCAACATATAAACAAGTTATGCCAACATTATAATAAGCTATATTAATACCTGAATAATCATCATCATCAAGGTGCTTGACTTTTATAGGACATTGCTCTCTTTGCAGCGTATCTGAAATTCACTGTGTCTCTAGCCAGTTCACCCACTTCGCCGATGGTCATATTCATGGTTTCTTTAATATCTTGTAGCCAGTAAATCAATTATATCTTAATTGCATATCCTTCACCGGACTTTGCGAATCAACGCTATCTTTTTAACGCCGTTTGTGATTTTTCTAGGCATTATTA
>NZ_JBXEJO010000336.1:0-419 GCF_056837965.1 Bradyrhizobium ferriligni | reverse complement strand
TCCCTACAATGAGATCAGGGATCTCTGGGAAATTATCTCGATGGTTCCACAAGTTAACAAACTGAGTACCTTTGGAATGAGAGGTGAGCACCTAACCTCTACGCCACACAGAGAGACCCTCTTAATTAAAAAATGAACAACATCGGGTGGACTATATTTCTGGAGATTTGGTGTAGCTCAATTGCTAGTCAACTCAATTTGTGCAACTGTTGTTCAACCTGTATCTGTTACTTACTTGGATTTTTTGCCATTTGGAATTTGCTTCTTTGCCATGGATTCCTTAAGAAGGCCCAGAAGATACCTGGTTCTTTGATCCTGCTCTGTCTTTTCATCTACAGACAATGCTCCCTCTTCCAATTTTGGCTCCATCTGAGAAAGACATTGTTTATTGTATCATTTTTGTTAGCTATACTTAACAT
>NZ_JBXEJO010000335.1:0-419 GCF_056837965.1 Bradyrhizobium ferriligni | reverse complement strand
AGCGTAGTTGTTAGTCAACTCACTTCTTAAGCTAGTGGTCCAGGGTTCAATTACACAGTGGGCGTAGAATGTTTCACGACCGTAAGGGCTCCCAGGTCGACCCAGCCTCAATTGGGTGCCTGGAAAAGCACTGGGAGGTAAAGAAGTCCGGCGGGGAGTTGACCACATCACCCATCGTGTGCGGACAGTCAATCAAAAGTACGCTCCTAACACCGTATTATCCTATATACCACGTGGTATTAAATGAGTTCAAAAGAAAGAAGAAAAAAAGAAGAATAGTGATATATTTCTATTCACTTTAGAAAGATATTGAAGATGGTAGAAAATGGAGAAGGATTTTGAATAACTTCATTTGTTATTTTTAACCATTTTTCAATATCACGATTAAGTTATTGCTCATGTTCATTTGATCACTTTAG
>NZ_JBXEJO010000334.1:0-421 GCF_056837965.1 Bradyrhizobium ferriligni | reverse complement strand
GTGCTGCGTGCATCCGGGCGACGAAGTCATCGTGTTCGAGCCGACGTACGACAGCTACATTCCGTCGATTGAACTGGCGGGCGGCAAGGTCGTGCCGATCACGCTGAACGCGCCGGACTTTCGCATCCCGTTCGACACGCTGGCGGCGGCCATCACGCGGCGCACGCGCCTGATCATGCTCAACACGCCGCACAACCCGACCGGCACGGTCTGGCATGCGGACGACATGCGCAAGCTCGCCGAGATCCTCGCGCCCACCAACGTGCTGCTGCTCTCCGATGAGGTGTACGAGCACATGGTGTACGACGGCGTGCCGCATGCCTCGGTGGCGCGCATTCCCGAGCTGGCGCATCGCGCTTTCGTGGTGTCGAGCTTCGGCAAGACGTATCACGTGACGGGCTGGAAGGTCGGCTACGTGGCC
>NZ_JBXEJO010000333.1:0-421 GCF_056837965.1 Bradyrhizobium ferriligni | reverse complement strand
CAATAAGACCGCGCGGCGAGCGAGCGAGTCTTAATAGCAGACGCTACCTTGTCCCTTATTCGCTGGGAGCCCCGTTCGCGTGAAAAAGCGAGGAGACACGCGCAGCCGTTAGAGACTATGCACGCAATTGGTTATCGACACTGGGGAACCGCGTTCGCTGACTGGCTCGCCCGTCCGGTTATTTTCAAAACGGGGAGGCACAGTTTGCAGACGCACAACCCAGATATAGTATGTTCCGGGAGTGGATTAACGTTCGCGCGTTGTTCGTTCTTTTCGCTATGTAAAATGAATATTTCTGGACTTTGCCATTTTTTTTCGGTTTTACGGGCGTTGGTCCCCCCCACCGTAGCTCGACTTGGGTAGGAGCTAGAGTTATGAAATTTGGAAATGTGCTTTTATTTACTAATGCTAGTCACACGGC
>NZ_JBXEJO010000332.1:0-422 GCF_056837965.1 Bradyrhizobium ferriligni | reverse complement strand
GATGAAGGCCCTAGGGAGGCTACCCTAGTCAATAAAAAGCGTCGCAGAAATCGGATGTGCCGACCTACTTGTAGGCGCATAACTTGCACAAAGCACAGTCGCTCTTAGGCTCAGAACACATATAAATCACAAAGAGTGGTTAACAAGTGGTCGATATGGAGCGTTCGAAGAAGAACGAACGCTCCCTAAACATGGTAAAGATTGTAGACTGCTCAGCAGCTATCGCATACTCACCTTGCAAAATGTATATGACAAATTACTGGAGAAGTTAGTGGCCAGATAGGTATTGTGTCACTTGAAGACATATCACATCCTCACTGGCAAGTTAGGTAGCTACTGGCCAATGAAAGGAACTTGGGACAATGCTGGTACGTTTGCTTATGATACCTGTGAGGGATTCCAATCCAAGCAAGAGACTGTTT
>NZ_JBXEJO010000331.1:0-422 GCF_056837965.1 Bradyrhizobium ferriligni | reverse complement strand
GATATGCAATGCTTAATCTGAAGTAATATAATCTCAAACCAATAAAAATAGCTATATTTTCTTAAATTTAAGCAAGTTTGATCAATGGAAATTTTACCACTTTTGGGAGTGGTATATCATTTAAATTCATTTTAAAAAAAGTTCTTTATGAAATTCAAATATTTTACTTCACATTAACCAACTGACTGTTGCGAACATGTATGCTAAAAATGAAGGCTTTCAAACAATTGGCTCCTGAGTAATCTTGTTTGAAAAAAGTATCTATTTTTAGTAACGGCGGCCATATTGGAAGCCAATTTGCATATTAAAGAAAAATTTTTTTTATCAGATCATTTTTTAAAACCCTATTAAGTATAACTGTGTGGTTTAAATTAAGCTGGGAACTATATTAACGATTATAGCCTTCCTGAGGATAGATCTAC
>NZ_JBXEJO010000330.1:0-422 GCF_056837965.1 Bradyrhizobium ferriligni | reverse complement strand
GTGATGGACGAGCATCATGCTAAAGTAGTAAAGAGGTTCACATGTTAATCTTGGTACTTACTTTTGGGTTAACAGAGTAGTTATCTGCAAGCACTGCCAGAACTATAAAGCCACACCCTTTATTAATGTTGATACTCTGAAGAAATGTTGAGTCAAGATCCTTTAACGTTATCCTGAAAATAGTCGACAACGTCACGGTAATTTCCAAACGCTGAAGGAATCAGAAAAGCCTGTATTATTGTTGAGACTGCATTGAGTTTTCAATTCTATCGAGTAACAGGTACATGGAACAAGTTACAGTTGATTTCACAAGAATTTAATTAACTTGCGCTGCCACGATCTTTTTGAACTAAAAAACTCTACACTCCTTGAATCCAATGTACCTACTTAGAATTGGTGTCATCATCATTGGACATTGAATA
>NZ_JBXEJO010000329.1:0-423 GCF_056837965.1 Bradyrhizobium ferriligni | reverse complement strand
AAATGAGTCCGTTCTTCAAATTTCCTTTCGTTGTATTCATTTCACTACAACATTTATCTGCGAGCCTGTACTAACACTCAACGACAAATCTTGTGTGAGGTCTCAATGGTGAAATGGTTAAGTCGTTTGCTTGTCGTACTAAAGGCTGGGGGTTCGAATCGGACCGAGACATGTGCAATTTTTTCATGAGATCCCTAGGACTGTTGATGGAGATACAAAGTTCGTACATTGTGCAATGCTCTCAGCAGTTGACATGTCATATGTGCCGAAAGGGACAGAGCCATACAGAACAATCCGGTGCAATGAAGTCAATCCTACAGCTTAGGACACTTTTTGTGCCAATCAGTAACCGTGAAGTCAAGTACGAAACGACCTTTCAATACAGACAGACGAGGTTAACTACTGACCAAGCAAGTACCGAGC
>NZ_JBXEJO010000328.1:0-423 GCF_056837965.1 Bradyrhizobium ferriligni | reverse complement strand
CTCCTACCCAGGGCAAGATTACGAAAGCCCGCTCCCCGCAAGGACTGACGCCAGATAGTTCCTGTCCATGGCTGCTTTTCGCATCTTACGTCTTAACCCTGCCTTGAATACCTTATCATTCGTCAAAATATTAATAGCAATGTGCCGTATCCCTGAAAATAATTCCGCTGCATTTCCTCTTCTTATTCTGCAGTCGTCTTCATTCATTACCACGTCCAGACGCCAGTGCAGCTTATTCTCCACGTGCCAGTGGTTTCGGATTGCTGTGGCGAACTTCTCTGCGGTTAAATCAGCAGAACTGATATAATATCTGACCGTCATTTCGGGCTCTTTCTTTTGTTCTGTTATTATTGACCGAAAGGAGACTGCCACGCATAATTTTTTCAGCCCTTTCCATTCAAACGTGAAATCAATAAGTTCATC
>NZ_JBXEJO010000327.1:0-425 GCF_056837965.1 Bradyrhizobium ferriligni | reverse complement strand
ATTCATGGGTCATCTTGAGCACCTAGTATGGAATTCCTATGATGGCCCTCTTCCGTCTGTGTATCATAGATACATTGATGATTGTATTGGCATTACCGATATGCCTGAAGCCGATTTGTCACGCTTCATTAATTTCATTAATGTCTTCAATCCTTCTATTCGTTTTACTTCTCACATCTCCACTACTTGTGTCAACTTTCTTGACATTACTATCACCTTACGCCTATCCACTATCTATACATCAGTATATTACAAGCCTACTGATGCACATAGTTTTCTCCTCTATACTTCTTCCCATCCCCGGGCTTGTCGTGACTCTTTGCCATTCTCGCAGCTCTTACGCCTTCGTCGCCTTTGTAGTGAGGACGATGATTTTCTTGAGAGAGCTCGCGAGATGCTTGATTTCTTTCGTAGGCGCCTATACC
>NZ_JBXEJO010000326.1:0-425 GCF_056837965.1 Bradyrhizobium ferriligni | reverse complement strand
GTTGTGCAGGGGGCTCGAGCGGAGGGACCCTGCGATTATAGAGATCCAGTGGTCATGGAAGATTTGATGGACCAGTAGGGATTTTGGTTCTGGTAGGCCTACGTAGATATTTTTGACAGTGTACATTTTCGGTCGAGCCTTGGGATCTCTAGAGATATGTTGATTTGGTGGAATTGTTGTTTTAATTTCATGTAAAAAATATAATGATGAAGTTCTCAGCAAGGTTTGCAGAGAGTAATTAAAATTTGATTAACTTTCATCTGAGATGTTGGCATTTGTGAATTGATTTCTGGTGAGAGAGATTCTCTAGATCTTACAGTAGCAGAAAGAGAACTTTTCAAGAAAACTGCAGAATTTTATTCCGGTGCAAATATCGGTGGTGCCGTGGCCAATTAAATGGAAAGAAAGAGTATTCATCATCATCA
>NZ_JBXEJO010000325.1:0-425 GCF_056837965.1 Bradyrhizobium ferriligni | reverse complement strand
CTGGGGTGGGGGTGTCTCCACAAAGGGGCTGGCAATGGTCGATCCCGAACATCCGGGCTGGAAAGTTTCGCCAAGACTGCGTTCTAACGCACGCGCGCTGCGCAGAAACTCGACCGACGTGGAACGAGTCCTCTGGTCGGAGCTGCGCGGCAATCGCCTGAACGGTGCAACCATCCGCCGTCAGGTGCCGATTGACAACTACATTGCCGACTTCGTCTGCCATGCCGCAAAGCTTGTGATCGAGCTCGACGGCGGTCAGCACTTTTCGGACGAAGGCGAACGCGCCGATGCCGCACGCTCAGCCGTAATTGAGACCAAAGGCTTCAAAGTCCTTCGCTTCAGCAATCTCGACGTCATGACAAATCGTGCAGGCGTCCTTGAAACAATCGCCGCTGCCATCGCGGAGAGAGCCCCCACCCTAACCC
>NZ_JBXEJO010000324.1:0-425 GCF_056837965.1 Bradyrhizobium ferriligni | reverse complement strand
GTGTGCTAACGACTAATGTACCGCTGCTCTCAACTGACTGAAGACGTAAATGCTTAGTACGTTCCTTTTTGGTACTAGGACAGAAATTTGAGTTCAATTCACGCAACATACTCAGCACAAAAGATGAAGTGAACTTGCATATCTATCTACCGCATTCTTGGTTTTTAAAATGTAAACGGATTTGTAATTCACCCACTGCGGTTTTCAAATGCTGCAGGACATTTTAATTGTATTTTCTTACATTTGTTTGTCTCAATCTTTCATAGATAACTAGTTTGCATTCTTTTCCTTGTGTCGTGCTTTGGAGTTTATGCTTTCTGCTTCATGCAACAATTCTCCTGACGACTTCTTCCAACTGGCACGTTTCCAGTTTGCTTTAAAATTGTATCAGACTATGTCTCAATTCTGGGGGGTGTGTGTGCACT
>NZ_JBXEJO010000323.1:0-425 GCF_056837965.1 Bradyrhizobium ferriligni | reverse complement strand
GTCCAGAGACAGAGTGTGGTTGATATAGCCGTAGTTGCACGGATAGAACATCGCGGTGGACATGAAGCGGTCAACGAACAGTGCGCCGCTCTCTTTGTCGATTTCGTATTTGATCGGATCTGCGTTAGCCGGGATCTCAATAACAACGTAGATGTCTTCCGGCAGATCTTTACCCGCAGGGACGTTGAGTAAGCTCATGTCTGTTTCCTTTAAAAATATGTGGCAAACAAGTGCCGAGTATTATAGCCAACTCGCGCCGAATGTCTTCGCTTGTTTTCGTCTTCATTTTCCTTTTTCGCCAGTTTTAAGACGGTATACAGAGCAGGAAAATCCATAACCGTAGCCGCATTTTTCATAGTGAGATGAAAGCGATTACAAACTTGTGATTAACGTTTTATTTACTTTTATGAAGTGTGATGTAACGC
>NZ_JBXEJO010000322.1:0-425 GCF_056837965.1 Bradyrhizobium ferriligni | reverse complement strand
GATACAGAACAGGCAGCAACAAATAAAATGGAAACATGGACTACAAATTGGATGTGAATGAAGGTTGAAAGTTTGTAATAATTATTTTGTTGTCTATTTACACAAAGGGTAATGCTGTATGGCATTTAAAAAATTTGATTTAGTAAAATTGCAGAAAAGTCTATTAATATGAACATATTATTTTTAAAGCAAAAAAAAAATTAAAAAAAATAAATTCACAATTTCTAATTTTTGTCACTGCATATTATTCATCACAAATAAATGTACAGTATTATTTTGCTGAAATGTAGTCATCATTATGTCCCTGGTAATTTCTCATTTTTAATTGTACATTAGATGAATATAGTCAATAATTTGTTCAATTTTGTATTTGTCACAACGACCTACATTGTGTTCTTCTTCTCCTGCGTTTGCTTGCTATGAAT
>NZ_JBXEJO010000321.1:0-426 GCF_056837965.1 Bradyrhizobium ferriligni | reverse complement strand
AAACAAGTGTACTGGCTTATTAAATATGCATTGAAATATGAATACGTCCAGAGACAGAAATAAATAACGGAGAGAAGGGGTTGACGATAAAACTTCTTTTTACTCCATCAGATCTCTATTTATGCTAGATTGACAAACGTGCCGTCAAGACGGCTACTGACTCAGATAACAGTTGCAAACGAACATGGCTTCGCTAATCAGAACAATATAATGACAATAGATCGTATTGTGGCATGTCCATATATTTGCAATGTTGTGCGTGCACTTTCACGATATATCACCTAATCGCTTGTCCCTATACCTGCATTTGTGTGTGAGTTATGACGATAGATGTGATTGTCTTATATTCATATATTTGCAATTTTGTGTATGCCCTGACGATATATGATACTCTTGCAAGTATCTATTTTTTTACATTAACAATGC
>NZ_JBXEJO010000320.1:0-426 GCF_056837965.1 Bradyrhizobium ferriligni | reverse complement strand
CAGTAAACAGTATATATGTTTTGGCTTGGGCTTCATCGTTTGCCCATGGATCATGTTTGTTCAACATGATGTTTGAAAGATAGACTGCGATCAAATGTTATTCCAAGATAGCGCAGCCTGTCATGACAAACGATAGCCTGTCCTTCATATGTCATCTAGTTAGCTATAAAAAAGAAATATCTAAAACAGATAATTCATCTCAATGTCATAGAATTGCTTCACTTAAATGCCTTCATTTGCTTTATTTTTCTCTCTATCTCTCTCTCTCCTCTACAAATCCCATTGAGACTTCTTCTTCTTCTTTTCCACCATTTACTTCTTTATAGAAGTGTTGGGGGGAAACGTAGTGATCTTGTGTGTGCTTGTTTTAAGACACTTTGTAAGCTTATATTCATGTTCTTGATGCCGTCGCTTAATCTTTTGCAT
>NZ_JBXEJO010000319.1:0-428 GCF_056837965.1 Bradyrhizobium ferriligni | reverse complement strand
TTATTTTTTATCCAGTAAAGATTTTTAGAACTAATTAATAAGTGAAAAAATGTTTCTATTGAATCTTTAGACTTTTGTTGTTACAAATATAATAATAATAATAGCCGTAAATCACAAGCGATGATGACAACAACCTCAGATGTGTGATTCTGCACCTCTCGGGTGTGTGCGGGGGTGAAAGTATAGTCCAATTCTAGAACACAATCCCCTACCACAGGTGGGGCATATATGATCAAGGTTAGACATGTGGGTGTTGTGTGTTCTGCCTTTTCGTCCAGCTCGTTTTCTCTGTGCCTTAAAGGCACGATGATTCTCAGCTATGCGGGTTCCTCTTGTATTGTTACAGCGCCACATTTGGCGATCTTGCGCCAAGGATTCCCAGCACTTGGTGTTTATTTCGAAGCATTTCAGAGACACTTTAAGAGTGT
>NZ_JBXEJO010000318.1:0-428 GCF_056837965.1 Bradyrhizobium ferriligni | reverse complement strand
GTTGGTTTCTTTAATCTTTGCCGTGGTCTCTCTTCTATCTATCGCACTCACTTTGTTCAGTAACTGCGCATGTTGTCACAACATTGTTGTTACTTTCCACTGTATTCATTTCTTAGCCTGAGACCTGGATCGAAGCCATTAATTTACAGTTGCCGTTTTCTGATACTCGTGAGTGTTGTTAAGAGGAGTAATTTGATTCTTATTGGATTGCATTGTTACTAACTGATGTGACTAATAAAAACGGAAATAGGGTGGGACTAGATTGCAGTGATTGTACAATACTTGACGATTGATTATCACAACCTGTCTCTTACAATCTGACATGTGTGAAATAGGGCACACAGAATATGGGCACCAGCTCGCTTATCTGAATAAGGCTATGTGGAACGGATAATTAACTATAAACAGACAAGTGTTTACCTAACAGC
>NZ_JBXEJO010000317.1:0-428 GCF_056837965.1 Bradyrhizobium ferriligni | reverse complement strand
GGCTTCCCCAATCCCTCATCAAGGATTACTAACAACTTTCACCCGTGCGAAGCTGGGTCAATCAGCTAGTACATTTATAAGATAATGTTGCTAAATCAACTTTTGTAGAAAATTGTTCTGTTAATTTTTTTATAATTTTTTTTTTAGTTCTAATTTTAACACTTTTGAAGATTATAATATGAAAATGAAAAAGAATTACGCAGTTTTCAACTGTACCAAATATTAAAAAAAACCACATAATTTATTAGTATTATAAGCTGTTTAATTAATAATGATGTGCGCATATCTTTCATTTATTTATATTTTATCGTTATTCTTACAATAGATTTTAAAGAATTTTTAAAATGTGTAAAACCTTCAGATAAATTCAGACACTAACAACTTTTTTCAAAAGCAGGACCCAACTTTTGAAAGGTAGATTTTGTTTC
>NZ_JBXEJO010000316.1:0-429 GCF_056837965.1 Bradyrhizobium ferriligni | reverse complement strand
ATATATGACGGGTAGAGAGAAAGCAAACATCAACAGTGTTTAACGATGGGTGGAAAACTTGGGGGGAAACTATGTTAAAAATGAAAACATTAAATTCCAAATCTTTTTAAAATAGGTTTGTCACACTATTCATGGACTTTCGGTTAAAGATGGCGATTTTTAGAGTCTATGTGGCCAAGTGGTTATCCTTGTGCCTTGCGTTCCGAAGGTGGTAGATTCGAATTCTGACCGAACATATGTGTTCAAAGTGCACTTTTTTTCCAGAGACCCATGGCGTGATGATTTCAGAATAAATTTTTAAGAAGAATCCTGCAAATTTTCTGGACAAATATCATAACAAATGAGGAGTTTTTGAAACGAACAGACTGTGCATCATTGGAGACCATCATTAAGAGATGAAGATGGAGGTGGATTGGACATGTATATCAT
>NZ_JBXEJO010000315.1:0-429 GCF_056837965.1 Bradyrhizobium ferriligni | reverse complement strand
CATTATTATTTGCCAATAATTTGTGGTACTTGTCAGAAGGTATGTTAGGTCCGCTCTTCGGTATTTTTTGTGAAAGGTTCAACTCGTCTCCCTTAGACATATCATGGGTATGGTCTTTGTATTTAATTTCAGTTGGAATTGTAGTAATTGGCTTGGGTTATATTTCAGATTTTATCCATAAAGAAAAATTGCTGGTTGCGGGGTATGCGCTCCAAACCATATTTACCTTTTGTTACATCTTTATAACAAGTAAAAAGCAACTGGCTTTATTGCAAATTGGCCTTGGAATATCAGGTGGACTCTCTACTACAACTTGGTATGCTCTGTATGCCCGCTATGAAGATAAAACGCATGAAGGACTTACTTGGGGTTTGGCCAATGGGTTGTCAAGTATTTACACTGGGATCGCCTTGTTATGTGGTGGTCTAA
>NZ_JBXEJO010000314.1:0-429 GCF_056837965.1 Bradyrhizobium ferriligni | reverse complement strand
ATTCTGTATTTGGATTATTAATGTGGTAGGACAGCCGAAGATAAATACTACAAATATTGTGAACTTCACTATTGAAACCAACGAAACCAGTTCCATGTAAGTATCAATTTGGTCAACAAGAGTTTGTCGGTGTCAATTCATCAGCATGTAGCATGTACTTTACAGATCATCATAGTCATCTTAACCCATATTCTTCTTCTTGCAATTGCTATTTCGATAATTGTATTGTTAGATCTGTTCTTCTACTTCTTGTGTTCGTCCGCAATGAATTAAGGCCACTGTGGGTTGCAGGGGAGCAAAGAATAACAACATTGCGACCTACAAGGCATGTTGTAAGAGGTTACTGAGGTAGAGGCCTAGGGAAGTTACCCTAGTAAATAAAAAGTTGCAAAAATCGAATGTGCTGGCCTACTTGTAGTCGCATAACTG
>NZ_JBXEJO010000313.1:0-430 GCF_056837965.1 Bradyrhizobium ferriligni | reverse complement strand
TACACGTTCTTGGCAAAGACCAAACATATCACAAAGAGTGATTAAAATTGGTCGTGAAGAACGAACACAAAGAAGAAGAAGAAGACATTACCAGCAGAATGGACCGACTGGTAAATTGCCTTGATCAATTAACAACCAAAGTATGAATAATAGATATAGTATTTCCAAATATATACCAGATCAATTTAAAGTCTCAAAAGTGGGTTTACGATCGTGACATTCTGACACTTAAGAATAAAACAGCATCAGCAATCAATGATTTCCCGATATGTAAGATTCCAGAAGAGATCAATATCTACGAGTCAGCAGACAATGTATTAAAAGAAGATGACGCTGTTAAACTCCACCAGGTCTGAAGTACTCACGTTTTCGACGCAAGCTACACAAATCACAAAGAGTGGTTAACTTTATTGATATGAACGAACGAACG
>NZ_JBXEJO010000312.1:0-430 GCF_056837965.1 Bradyrhizobium ferriligni | reverse complement strand
CCATCACATTTGATACATCTAATAGAGACATGTTATCACGAACAACAAGTCACAGTCAGAATAGCGGGAGAAACATCAGAATGCTTGGAAATGCAAAATGAAGTAAGACAAGGATGCATACTCTCCCCATATTTATTCAACATCTATGTACAGAACATATTATAAGACAAGGATGCATACTCTCTCCATATTTATTCAACATCTATGTAAACATATAATGCGAAATGTTAAGAATGACGAAAACTGTAAATTGTTGTACCCATTTACAATCATGAGAAATATGATTCCAGAATTAAGGTACTCAAACGACACAGTACTACTCTCAAATAGTGCCACCTGCTTGGAACATCTAATTTGGTCTGTCAAGAAGCACAGCATTAGATAGGAGGACTTGGAAGACCCTTGACGCGGACCCATGCCTTCCTAGGGG
>NZ_JBXEJO010000311.1:0-431 GCF_056837965.1 Bradyrhizobium ferriligni | reverse complement strand
GGAATGAGGTGCTTCTTGGCATTGAAGAGGAAGGCATCCCCTTTCGCATTCAACATATCCCGTCAGGTGAAGTCATCGATAGCGCCTGGCAGGCTGCTCGTAAGTCCCCCTGTTGGTTGGCATAGCCTGCGACCGGGAAAAGCTGATTGTGCATTACAAAAACTTACCGGCATCAGCGCCACTGTTTACGCTGATGTATCAACAAGATAACCATACCCGGCGCAGCATCGGCAATAACGCTGCCCGCCTGGTAAAAGGCATTCCCTTCAGGGAATGCCACTCATAATCCACAGGAGAAACGCTGTATGAACAACGCACTAGGACTGGTTGAAACAAAAGGGTTAGTTGGCGCAATTGAAGCTGCAGATGCCATGGTTAAATCCGCCAACGTGCAACTGGTTGGCTATGAAAAGATTGGTTCGGGTCTGATT
>NZ_JBXEJO010000310.1:0-432 GCF_056837965.1 Bradyrhizobium ferriligni | reverse complement strand
ATTCTAGAGATCTCAAGAAAAAATGCACTCTTGATCTAAATGACACAGTTCAGGTTCGAACCAATGCTCTTCACAATGCATGGCAAACAGCCTAAATACTTTACCACAAAGACTTCTGAAACTTATAGTTGTATCTGAGAAATACTAGTCAAAGATGATCCTCATAGTTATCTTCTTGCTGTAGCTATTTTTTGGTTTTATTTTTGACACTGAACACTGTCTGATGTTCTCAAATCTCCTGAATAACATTGTTATGACATTCTGAACGCAGTGAGAGGGTCTTTCCTAATAGAGGGGTTTCAGTATCGTCAATCCCGGTCGCTTACCAGATTGAGAGAGATGGATGTCGATATTGGTGCAGTCCAAAAAGAACAATGTACCAAATTTGCAAAGAGATTCATTAACTCTTTCCACGCTTTAAGCCGCACACTG
>NZ_JBXEJO010000309.1:0-432 GCF_056837965.1 Bradyrhizobium ferriligni | reverse complement strand
GGTTGTTATAGGCACGAGATGGTAATAGATCTGGCTTAATTCTCATTAGGGGACTGATCCATTTTATTTGTTGTCTTCTAGTGTGGATGTCTGCCTCTGTTGGCCAGTGTTCTTTCCGCAGCTGACTCATCAGGTGACAATCTTGCAGGATGTGTTCGGCTGTCTGTTCTGTCTGTCCACATGCATATTATAGTTATGGAACTAGTTTTAGTCTGTGTAGGTGTCTGTTCCGTCTGTTGTGTCCAGTTCCTAGTTAAAACAATATCACATGCCTTGCTCTATTTAGAGAGTGGTAATCGTCTCTTTGCTGGTCTTCTTTTCTAATGGCCTTGATGAGTGTTTTCTTTTTTCTGGAAAGTGATTGATTTCTTTGTTCCTGTGTTGCTCCTTCCTTAGCTAATGTGTCCGCTCTCTCGTTTCCTGGTATGCCAC
>NZ_JBXEJO010000308.1:0-433 GCF_056837965.1 Bradyrhizobium ferriligni | reverse complement strand
GTGTAAGGATAAAAAAAAACCACTAGCGGTTAGGAAACTCCTTTGTCCAAAAAAACTGTGAGAACTGTCGCCTTGACAAGTCACTTACTGATGAAATCGCTTCCTAAATGTGTTGTCACACAAAAACAGGACATCTCAAAGACAGCATGGAAGTTAAACATTTTCTTTGCTTGAAATCAACAACATTCGGTGTGCGTGTGTGTCTCCTCCGTATGACCTCCTCCTCTCCTCCACTCGTTTCAGGCTAAAATAACGATCGATGGTCGTCCTCCTTGGCAGTGATTAGATCGACGTCCGATATTACAGCATGAGAAACACAAGTGAGGCGCCAACGCTCACTGAGTTGTCGAAATTCAGCCTGTACAGACACACTGTCGACACTGGTTTTCTTCACATCTTATTGCTAAGTCTTTCACTTTTCTCTGTGTGTGTG
>NZ_JBXEJO010000307.1:0-433 GCF_056837965.1 Bradyrhizobium ferriligni | reverse complement strand
CCATCGTGTGACGTTGATCACAAAAATATAGGCAGCACGCTGTATTCCACAACAAACCATATGGTATGAAAATGGACATTTTACTTTCTTATTAGATAGGACTAACATCAAGCATGTCTCTGGTACGTAGTACTACCGCCCTAACAGTCCCTCGACATTTCTCTCTCTCATAGACCAGATGTCCCGTCCCGTCTCTGCAACCGTCACGCTCAAATCATCAGTTACATCCTGAATCCATATTTTTCGTGGTCTTCCTCTTCTTTTTGCCTAGATGTCTCCTTCCATAATGGTCTTATCCAACACTTCGTGTCTTTTTATATGTCCAAAATATTGTTGTTTTTTTGGTAACGTCAATACGATTTCTTTGATTTTGATGTTTGTTACTGTAAAGATCTATTTGTTCTCTTCTCTGTCCAAGGTATACTGTGGATTC
>NZ_JBXEJO010000306.1:0-434 GCF_056837965.1 Bradyrhizobium ferriligni | reverse complement strand
GACAAGGACAGACTATCATCTTCCAACTCAGGATAGGTCATAACAGACTGAACAAACACATACACAGGCTGCAATTGTCCCCAACCCCTCTGTGCCCCTGTGGTTCCGCTGAACAAACCACAGAACATGTCCTGCAAGACTGCCCCCTGTATGTCCTCCCAAGAAAGGAATGCTGGCCCTACAACACAACACTACATTCAAAACTACATGGCACCAGAGATGAGCTCCAGACAACAGTCGATTTCATCATAAGAACGCGTCTAACGGTATAATCATCAAAATAGCGATCGCAAAGAAGAAGAAGAAGTAGATGTCAATATTATTACCGACAAAAGCAAGGTGGTGAGTAAAAAAATAGAAATAATTAACAATTATGGTATAGGTAGGAAAACTAGAAAAGATGATGCTCATATGTTGGTCCATCTATTGGGAAA
>NZ_JBXEJO010000305.1:0-434 GCF_056837965.1 Bradyrhizobium ferriligni | reverse complement strand
ATATAGGAACATCAAATAGACTATATGGATGAAATAAAAGGAACTACGGGGAAATTACAGTGGAGAAGAATCACAATGGAATAAAAGGAGACTACGACGGAATTAACGTAGACCAGAACAAAGAAGAAATGGACCCAGAAAACGTATGGTCCTTTAACAATTATCATGCTACGCCTCGGCCGGCCCCCCTAACGTCTGGCCCTTCAACAGGAGGAATGAACTGAAAATCAAGAGAGGAAAAGCGAAAAAACTCAGAAGATATTATATTAAAACGACTGTTTTTTTTTTATTTACTAGAGCAACTTCCATAGGCCCCTACCTCAGTCACCTCTTACGACATGCCTTGTAGGTCGCAGTGGTACTATTCTTTGCTTCCCTTGCGAGACCCTGCACCACACGGACGGCAGAGGTAGTGAAAAACACTATTTATGAAG
>NZ_JBXEJO010000304.1:0-434 GCF_056837965.1 Bradyrhizobium ferriligni | reverse complement strand
AACAGCTCGCGATCCAAAGTAAGGTCTTCCGGATCGATGGGAAACGACAGAGCAGGATGATTGTCTCCTAGTCCGTGAAGCTCGTCATGCAACTGTTTCTCCATGCGCTGAAGCTCCTCTGAAGCGATGGAGGCTGGCGATGGCATGGCTTCATCATCCAGATGATCCAGCACTCGCCGAAACTCTCCCTGAGGGAGCTGCTCTGAATGGAAGGCGCTTTGCGCCTGAATGAAAGCCGATGGGCGAGCGTGATCATCTCGCCATTCCTGAAGCTCCTCTGCTGGCCCGTCATCAAGCGGTCGCAGGAGCTCCTCTGGAGAGAACAGCTCGCGATCCAAAGTAAGGTCTTCCGGATCGATGGGAAACGACAGAGCAGGATGATTGTCTCCTAGTCCGTGAAGCTCGTCATGCAACTGTTTCTCCATGCGCTGAAG
>NZ_JBXEJO010000303.1:0-434 GCF_056837965.1 Bradyrhizobium ferriligni | reverse complement strand
GGCGGTGATCCTCGCGCGAACACAGTCACGTTTAATCGACTCTATTCAAAAGTTGTTAACGTTAATCGCCACGGGGTTGCTGCCGTTAGTATCATTGCTAACCCTGATGTTTATCATCACCCTGCCGTTTACGGGCCTGAGCGCGATTTCTCGCCAAATCTCCGCCGCCGGGCTGCTGTTGACGCTGGCCTTTTTGCAATTGATCTTAATGGCTATTGTCCGCGATCCGCAAAAATCGTCACTTCCCTGGACGGGGCCGTTGCGTTGCCTGATTAAAACCGCTCTGCTGGTTGCTCCGCTGTATGTGTTCGTCGCCGCCTGGGCGTTATGGCTGCGGGTCGCTCAGTACGGCTGGACTGTCGACCGCTTGCAGGGTGCGCTGGCGGTGCTGGTGTTACTGGTATGGTCGCTGGGGTATTTTGTCAGTATCGTCT
>NZ_JBXEJO010000302.1:0-434 GCF_056837965.1 Bradyrhizobium ferriligni | reverse complement strand
CCGCCTACCGGCTGCGCCAGGCCGAGGAGCGCCAGCACCTGCTCATCGGCTACCTCAAGGCGCTCGAGGCGCTCGACGAGGTCATCGCCCTCATCCGCCGCTCGGCCACGGTCGAGGACGCGCGCAACGGGCTCATGGAGCTCCTCGAGATCGACGAGACCCAGGCGCGGGCCATCCTCGCCATGCAGCTGCGGCAGCTCGCGGCGCTGGAGCGGCAGAAGATCGCCGACGAGTACGCCGAGCTCACCGCCCAGATCGAGGACTTCCGCGACATCATCGCCCGCCCCGAGCGGCAGCGGGAGATCGTCTCCACCGAGCTCGCGGCCATCGTCGACAAGTACGGCGACGACCGCCGCACCCGGATCGTGCCGGCGGCCGGGGAGGTGTCGATGGAGGACCTCATCCCCGAGGAGGAGGTCGTCGTCACCATCACC
>NZ_JBXEJO010000301.1:0-436 GCF_056837965.1 Bradyrhizobium ferriligni | reverse complement strand
GCTATTGGCCCATCTACACCTAGAGCACGAAAGAGAAAGGCATTACTAGCTTCAGAAACAGATGAGCAACAGAAAGCAAGACTGCAAACTGTTCGAGTACGCACTGCTGAAGCCCGTTCGTCCTGAAACAGACGAGCAACGTGAAGCAAGACTAGGAACCAATCGAGTACGCACTGCTCAAGTCCGTTCAGCTGAAACAATCGAGCAACGGGAAGCAAGACTGCAAAACGTTCGGATACGCACTACTCTATCCAGACGAACACTGCACGCTGATTTAAATCTAGGTGCATTCCATTACAATACTAATTATGATTACAGTCTTCATCTAAATGTGGTTATTGGAAAAATGGATAGATTATGCGTGTATTGCTACAGTTTTAATCAAAATCCTGACATCATCTGTTTGTCTCGATCAAGTACATTCGATCGAGTATTG
>NZ_JBXEJO010000300.1:0-436 GCF_056837965.1 Bradyrhizobium ferriligni | reverse complement strand
CCTATATCTTCTGCACTTTATCAAACAATGTGATTGCACAAACATTACCTATATCTACACTTTAGCAAACAAAGAGTGGGAGAAGCCACCACTCACGTCACAAGAGCAATGTATAAACATATTTCTTAGATCAGTGACCTTTTGGTGATTCTGCTCGTAACTATGGAAACTGTCAACGAAATATGACACTTCCCATAATTTTCTATTATGGAGCGCGTGAGGTTGTCCAGTAATTATTTCATCTACTTCTCGCCTGTCAGTAATGATTAAAAGCTGCACGTGATGGTGACATATGGAAGACGTGCAGGGCGGCGCTCTAAAGGTTTATGACATCTTTATGTAAGACCATTAAGAGTCAAGCAGAGGTTGCATGCATGTATCGGGTCCGGGTCAACAATGACTTACTGTACACGTATATCGCGGCCATATATAGCAG
>NZ_JBXEJO010000299.1:0-437 GCF_056837965.1 Bradyrhizobium ferriligni | reverse complement strand
TTCAAATTCAACGTCTCCGCAAAGCTTTCCGTTTTCTAGACGGTTAACGCCGACGTCAATGACAACAGCGCCCTCTTTGATCTGGTCTGCACTGATGAAGTTGGCTCTGCCGACTGCCACCACCAGGATGTCCGCTTTATTCGTATGTTCAGTAATATTTTCTGTTCTTGAATGACAGTAAGTAACCGTCGCGTTTTCATTTAATAAAAGCTGGCCGACAGGTTTGCCGACAATGTTGCTTCGGCCGACTACAACAACCTCTTTACCGGAAAGGTCAATATTGGTTTTCTTCAAAAGCTCAACAATTCCATGAGGCGTGCAAGGAAGAAACGTATCTTCGCCAAGCAGCATTTTCCCTACGTTTAACGGATGAAAACCGTCTACATCTTTATCAGGGGAGATACGTTCGATCACCGCTTTTTCAGAAATATGGTCTG
>NZ_JBXEJO010000298.1:0-437 GCF_056837965.1 Bradyrhizobium ferriligni | reverse complement strand
CTTTAAACCTGGACAATGTGAGTAGATTAAGAATAACTGCAAGCTGTTAATTAGAACACATTCTCCTACATTAATTTAATTCTACTCTATCTTCATTCTCAAAAATTGTTATTGTGTGGTGGTTAATGCAGGTTCTTTATTTACATATAGTCCAAATATTAAATTTCCCAGTTTCAGTTGGGGATTTTGGTTGAGATTGTAATCACTCTCAGGTAATCTCAGTTGCATACAAGAATAACATTTGGTAGCGAAGGTTCCTGGCATGGTGTAGTTGTCAAAATTAAAATATGGAAATATGTTCTAACATCATATTTAATAATATACCGTATGTATAACAACAGTTACTTTACTTTACTATCTTTATATTTGGACATGACTCAGCTGTTACAGCCTCTCTTATGACCATTCAGATCTGATACAATGCTACAGTATAGATC
>NZ_JBXEJO010000297.1:0-438 GCF_056837965.1 Bradyrhizobium ferriligni | reverse complement strand
TTGACCCAGTGCTTGTTCCTTTTCAATTGGCCGAATTCTTTTAAAAATTCTGATTTGGGTGGAGATTTGTTCCTGTCTGGTATCTTTCACCTGCTTTCATAGGGGCCATAGATGCAATGAATTAAAGATGTCAAGTCAGGGAGCTGAATCTGATCAAGACTTTACTCCACCTCCTTGTAGTTGCCTTGGAAAAAACAGACTGCAATGGAAAAGTCTGACTACAGTGAGTAGGAATTGAAGGGAAGCTACCCACGAGAGGTAGTAGTGTAAGTGTGCAGCTGTGCATAATATGAGATTAGCTCACAGATCAGGCAAGTAAGATCTCAGAGTTACTGTCACACACATTTTCCCCCCGACCAACATGTAGAGATCTGTCACATCTGTAGTGTCTGAAACAGCTGTCAGCCAGACTACCAAACAGCTGAGTGATTGTTCCGC
>NZ_JBXEJO010000296.1:0-438 GCF_056837965.1 Bradyrhizobium ferriligni | reverse complement strand
GTGTTGTGTTATTTATTTTGATATTGCATGTTGGTGTTTCTTGTTTCTTGGAGACAACCATAACCTCTGTTTTCTTTATATTCATGCTTAATCCTTTCTTTTCACTTTCTCTCACTAGTATGTCTATCAAGTCTTGCAGATCGTGTTCATTTGTAGCCATGAGAATTGTGTCATCAGCGTACCTTAGGTTGTTTATATTTTGTCCACCGACTGCTATTCCTGTCTTTTCTATAGCATATACAGTCAGACAATAATTCCATAATGGCTCTAAAATAAAAATATAGGACTAAAAACGAAAAACGAAGAATTAAATGTGAAAAACTAGAAATAGAAAAAAGAAGAAAACAATAATGAGAATCAAGTTGAATTATTTAGGCTATTCTAGACGGTGATTAAAGTTAAATCCATGTTGATTTATCACTTGTTATGTTCCGCTTC
>NZ_JBXEJO010000295.1:0-439 GCF_056837965.1 Bradyrhizobium ferriligni | reverse complement strand
TCCCTATTATACCCTGTAAAGTATAGATTATTTATTAATACTAATAGGATACAGGAGATGGGCTCTCTTATGCATTTATATATGTGTTCCCCCTGTTTCTGTTTACTCTGCAGCATTGCCTAATGTGGTACGCTGTTTGAAGGCAATCATGTTATATGATTAAACCATTTGACCTGGATTATGTTGCTGCCTCTAAACCCACTTTAGACCTGATTGTAACATTTCTTATTTTCTGTCTGCTGGATACATCATAACATTGAGCATTTCAGTATTCTTAAGAATTTCATTGTGGTTGTAATTTGTCTTTTGCTGTCAGTCCATATCTTTTGTAGTACACAGTAGGGAGGACGGTGGTGTTAATATATAGTGCTCTTTTTATGTCTATGGACACACATGACTTGTTGCATGTATAAGCAAACAATTTAATTCTGATTAAAGG
>NZ_JBXEJO010000294.1:0-441 GCF_056837965.1 Bradyrhizobium ferriligni | reverse complement strand
GTGGCAGTGCACGAGCTCCGTAGCACCGACGACGGTCCCCGATGTAATTTTTGAAGATGGTAGAAATCTTGGAAGAATTTTATTTAATCAAATGTTTTTTAATTTTGACCGGGAAGCGGCTTGCAGCCTACTATTACTGATTTTCAATTGCGAAAGGTTCCTTCACGTGCTTAAACACAGAACCTATGTTTTGTTGTTCATAACTTGCGGCAGATAATACCTTTACTTTTATGGAACTATGTTTTTGTCTGAACTTTTCCTTTCAATTATCATGTCACCTTTAATATATCAATCAATCAAGTGCCATGCCTGCCGGCGTAGGCGATCATGTCTCTCCACTACTCTCTCTCTCTCTCTCTCTCTCTCTCTCTCTCCTTGGTGGAGTTAATCAGTTCTGGCATCGATCTTTTGTCGAACAATGATGTCAGACCATCCAACAAC
>NZ_JBXEJO010000293.1:0-441 GCF_056837965.1 Bradyrhizobium ferriligni | reverse complement strand
GTGCCGGATTAGACCAGCGCGGGGCCCATAGCAAATTTTAGCGCGGGGCCCTAGGTTTTGTATGATAATAAATAATAAAACACAAATTTTACAAACAAACTTGTCTCGATTTAATGTGAACAAATTTAGAGATAATACTAAACAAATCATTTTCTCTAAGTAAATTCAATGTTCAACGACATAAGGTGAAGTTATTTAGACGATCTTGTTTCATCATGTTCCTTAACTCACTTTTTATACGCTTTAATGTTGAAAAAGAACGTTCTCCGCTGCAGTTAGTAATCATTAAAGACAAGTAAATTTATAAGACTTTGTACATTTGGGAAACACGACTCTAATGAATTTTCCATTATAAGTTTATAAAATTGCAGTTCAAGAGCCTCATGTTTTTCGTTGTTAATAGCAGCAGCTGCATAAGTTTTAAGAAGTGGTTAAGAACTG
>NZ_JBXEJO010000292.1:0-441 GCF_056837965.1 Bradyrhizobium ferriligni | reverse complement strand
GTCGTCGCGCGTCGACAGCAGCAGCAGGCCGCCGGCGATGCCGCCAACGAACGCGACGGCCGTGAGCGCCGGCAGGCCCTTGCCGAAGCGCGCCAGTTCGCCGCGATACGCGTAGGCGCTCGACACGCTCGCCGGCCACAGTGCGACCGCGTTGCTGGCGTTCGCGATCACCGGCGGCACGCCGATCGCGAGCAGCGCCGGGAACGAGAAGAACGTCCCGCCGCCGGCGACCGCGTTCATCGCCCCGGCCATCGCCGTGGCGACGCCGATGACGAGGAGTTCGGTTGGGGTCATGGGCGGAGGGTCATGCGCGGGGCGCGCCGACAAGGCGCGGGCGGACGAAGTCGACCACATCGGTGAGCCGCTGGCCGATCGCCGACGGCGTCACGTCGAGTGCTTCGAGAGGCTGGCCCGAGCGGTTGATCCAGAAGGTCGTATAGC
>NZ_JBXEJO010000291.1:0-441 GCF_056837965.1 Bradyrhizobium ferriligni | reverse complement strand
CTGTTTGATATCGGTGGCATTGCTCTGAACGCAGGCTTTGCGAACAGATAGCCTTGCATGAGCGTGATACCCGCGGCAGCCAGGAAGTCGCGTTCCGACGCCGTTTCAACGCCTTCGGCAATGACCCGGATCCCGAGGTCGTTGCAGATGCTGAGCACGCCGCAAACAATGCGTTGACGCACCAGATCTGAATCGATTCCTCGGATAAGTGCCATATCCAACTTGATCAGGTCCGGCTGGAAATCGGCGAGTAGGGTGAGCCCCGAGTGGCCGGCACCGAAGTCATCAATCGCGGTTTGGAAGCCGAACGACTGATACGCCCGAAAGATTTCGAGGAGGTGGGGGCGGTTGATGATGTCTTCGCCTTCGATGGTTTCGAAGATGATCCGATTGATGGGAAAGCCGAATTTTTCGGCCGCCTCAAACGTCGTGCGGATACAT
>NZ_JBXEJO010000290.1:0-442 GCF_056837965.1 Bradyrhizobium ferriligni | reverse complement strand
GTTAAGATCTTCAAGTATTGATCTGTGGTCAGGAAACCTTTAGTCCAAACTACTTGCTGTGAGCTTACATGAAATTCCTGGTCCACTCCTCGTACCCTGGAACTTCTACGATAAGGGACAACTAGTGAAAATTCTACATGTCTATCAGATTTCCTGCCGCTTTCTGCCTGTGATGAAGTCTTTCCAAATAGGGAACATTCTCAACTCTTCTGAGACATGTGGACTTGTTTAGGTTTGTCTATGCTGACAATTCCGAATTCTTTATCTTTTCTGGAACAACATCCTTATGATCAGCCTTAGCTTATTTTTTCATCATGAACTACTATTGTGCAATTTTCTTGTGCTTGAGATGAATATTAACTGTGCTTGAATCTGTCTTATTTCTTATAGTAGTTTGAATGTAAGTCCATCGATTCAAGTACCTGGGAACATTCCTAACATC
>NZ_JBXEJO010000289.1:0-442 GCF_056837965.1 Bradyrhizobium ferriligni | reverse complement strand
GTGGTAAAATTAGTTTAAAATTTACCGTAATGCATTCCAATTTGATTATCGGTTTTCAATTTACCACAAGACATTATTTTCTGAAGGTGAACTAATCAAGAGTTTAGTAAAGTTGGTTTATGTGATCAAATTGATATATTTTCCGAGCTAGTCATCCAGTCTTCTAAAGTTATTTACCATAGTAACCAGTAATAGTGTCACAAACAGCATTCAAATATATCACCCAGTTGCTACTAAACAGGCTAGAGACTTGTTTCAACAGTTGGTTGATACTGGTACTAATGAAGCATATCCGGACAACTATGCAATGCATTTTTCTGTTCCTTTCAGAGTATTCTTATTTGTAGCTGTCAGAATTGCTTTCTTCAAGCTCCTTGTCAAACATGTCTTGCAAATTCTGGTTGTAAATTATTGTTAATGATTATGGTCCATTAACATTTGC
>NZ_JBXEJO010000288.1:0-443 GCF_056837965.1 Bradyrhizobium ferriligni | reverse complement strand
ATTAACATCTGCATTAACTTTCTTTTCGTGTGATCACAATGAATAAATATATTTTAAATCTATTCGTGTTTAGATATAATCGTTTTCTCTTATATCTGTACAAGGAGATAAATAAGAACAACCGTTCTCCCACTCCAAGGTAGCAGCTAACAGACTAGACAGGTAGTTTAGATAGAGATAGGCTTGTAAAAGGGAGATAAGTAGGGACTTAGTGTTTGCACACCAAAACGCCCACTATTAAGCAGATAGCAACACTAGAACGAGACATTGACGTAGTGAAACTAGTTGACGTAGAATTGTGTAGTGACTGCGTAGCAACGTTAGTGACAAGGAGAGACCAACATAAACACTGGCTGAGTGAAGACGTGTTTTTCCTTGTCTACATATGTGATACCATCAATAAAGCAATTATGAAAATTATAAGAACGTCTTCTTGTATGTAG
>NZ_JBXEJO010000287.1:0-443 GCF_056837965.1 Bradyrhizobium ferriligni | reverse complement strand
TTCCAAGAGTGGTTCTAATGCTAGAACGTACAACAAGGGAGACAGAGAGCAACCCTGTCTAACTGACCGGGTTAACTCGAAGGTTTCACTTATTGTATGGTTCACCAATACCCTACTTTCGGGTTTGGTACAATCGCTACCCTCCCTTCATTATCCCTACTCCCTTTTACAAAGACCCACCTGTCTGATGTCTGTATAATAGCTACCCCTGATCCCGTGTTGTGAATTCCCAGACTAAAGCATGCATGTTTTAAACCTAACTGTGTTGTAATGTTGGATGCATGTTGATCTGTTCGTATATTGGTTTCTTGTATGAGTATGAAGTCTGGTTTGTATTTGTGTATGAAAGTTATGATGTATTGTAATTTGTTTCGCATACCACATATGTTATGCTGGCTATTTTAATTCCGTCAGCCATTTCTAATATGTTGGTGGTGTTTGAC
>NZ_JBXEJO010000286.1:0-444 GCF_056837965.1 Bradyrhizobium ferriligni | reverse complement strand
ACCTAACAATGCCAAATACCAATTTCTGCGTATGTTATATAATGTTAAATATTTGTTTAAGTAGATTGGTTATTCTTCCTCCAGCCACAAAGTATTAACATTTGTTATATTATGCTCATACATTGTTGATATGATACTTATCACACAATTCACAAAAGTCTACGCTTCCTGATTATCTTATCTTATCTTATCTTATCTTAACCACATTTGCCGTGAAGCGTCGTGGGGAGAGTTAGTTTTCTATCTTGTGCCAGGTGTGTTGCGCTTGACGTTGTCAGTCCATGCTTTCGCAGGGACTCTGAGATGTTATCTATCCATCGTGTTCTTGGCCTGCCTCGTGCTCTGCGCCCTGAGTGTCGATTATTATAGGCACGTGATGGTAGTAAATGTGGTTCCATTCTCATTAGATGGCCGAACCACTTGAATCTTTGCTTCTCGATGTAC
>NZ_JBXEJO010000285.1:0-444 GCF_056837965.1 Bradyrhizobium ferriligni | reverse complement strand
GGGTAATACATCAGTGGTCCAAATGTTTGCTCATGAGAAATGTTTCTCAAAGAATTGACATTGGCCATGCTGAACCAATAATGTACTTCCAGTGGACTTGTTTCAGTAATGTTGACATTTGGTGCAGAGATAGCAGGAACTTTACATTCCATTACATTTTCATTTGTCACTTCACAGCCCTTCGTTGGAAGAAATAGAAGACAATAAATTACAGAAATGATTAGTCAAGAAGTGCACAGTATGACAAGTTAATGGTCTCCCATACATAACACCTGACAAGAATGCTGTGGTATTGTCTACCACAGAGAGTTGCACTGAAAAAAGTGTAATGAGTAGAAAGCAAGAAGAAGACTGTGCAAAAGATAGAGCGACACATCAAATCTGCCTTAAGAAAATGAAGAACAGCTTACAAAGTGCATTGTTCACACAAGATCACTACATTCC
>NZ_JBXEJO010000284.1:0-444 GCF_056837965.1 Bradyrhizobium ferriligni | reverse complement strand
GGACAGTAGATCCACATAAGCCTCTGGAGGTTAGAAACTTATGTAGATGACATGCACTCATACAGAAACCAACCATTTATGACCTTCCAAAGCATCATCTGAAAGTCAAATATAACGACCCCAGTAAACAGAGCCCCAGAGAGACAATGAAGAGCAGCAGTAACTGCCTCAACTTCCACCCTCATACTGGAAGTAGTTGTCCTGTATGTCCACTTCGCTCTGCAACAATCCTACTGAAGAATAAAGGCTAATCTGGTTCCCAAAATTCCGGATTACAAATTGATGAGTCAGATCAAATGGCACATATGATATTGCTGCTTAGCCTAGGAATAAGCACAGTATAACAAATGTCCTTCTCATGTTACAAAAAAAGACCACTAGACAAGCATCTCTGTATCTGGTTGTATTCTGGAAAGTTTCTGATTAGCCTAGCCAGCTCTTAGG
>NZ_JBXEJO010000283.1:0-444 GCF_056837965.1 Bradyrhizobium ferriligni | reverse complement strand
CACCCACATGTGGCTTTGAAATAAAATCTGGGAGGTAAGAGAGGTAGGGGAGGACCTAGAGAGACATGGAGACGAACTGTAGACAGAGAAAGCTAAGAGGTGGGAAAGACCAGAATGAACTAAGCTGTCTTGCTCAAGACAGATCTGGTTGAATGAAATTTGTTGCTGCCTTATGCTTCAAAGGGAGTTAAGAGAAGAAGAAGAAATGTATCTTGTATTCTTAGTTTGATCAGTGTTTTCTTTTGGTTAAAACTAACAGTTTGTTGATGAACTATGTAAAACTACTTTACTTAGTGTTTAAATGTTTTACTGTGTGTTTTTCTTCAGATTTCAGATAAGCAATACACATGGACAGTAATTTCAGCTCGCTCAAAGCTGCGGCAATGGAAAGACATAGAAACACTACTAACTACTAAAGTAGGTTCTTGAAATGTAACAA
This sequence comes from Bradyrhizobium ferriligni, assembly GCF_056837965.1. Lineage (NCBI taxonomy): Bacteria > Pseudomonadati > Pseudomonadota > Alphaproteobacteria > Hyphomicrobiales > Nitrobacteraceae > Bradyrhizobium > Bradyrhizobium ferriligni. The sequence continues at coordinate 5 of NZ_JBXEJO010000283.1, read as the reverse complement.
TATTC
>NZ_JBXEJO010000282.1:0-445 GCF_056837965.1 Bradyrhizobium ferriligni | reverse complement strand
CTGTGAGAAGGTAGTAGAGTCTTCTACCTTTGAGTTCTGAGGGTTGTGGGTGAACATTCTGTTCACAAGTATCTTTTTTAAGGAGATCCCTTAAAATTATTACTGGAGCTAGGGAGTTTGTATTTTTTGCACTGCTATTAGTAAGTGTCATGCAGTTTCTAAGAAGATATAACGAACCATACAATAAAATCAGATACAATGAAGTAAATCCTCACCTTTAGATCCCATTTTCCCCGTGTGTTGTTTGGGCTCTCAAAGGGAGCAAAGAATAGTAACCTACGACCTACAAGGCATGTCGTAAGAGGCGATTAAGGTAGAGGCCTAGTTGAGCTACCTTACTAAATAAACAACGTCACAGACTTCGGATGTGCTGGCCTGCTTGTACGCGCATAACCAGCACAACGCACAATCGCTCTTAAACACAGACAAATCACATACACACCAC
>NZ_JBXEJO010000281.1:0-446 GCF_056837965.1 Bradyrhizobium ferriligni | reverse complement strand
AGTCTTCGTTTTTTGGGTTTTTTTGTGGTGTTTTTTTTTCACATGTTGTCTCCATGTCTATTGTATATTTTCTTTCCCCAGGTGGATGATGGAATTGGTTGTCCACTCTTACCGGAAAGCAAAGGGGTGGGATCTTTCATTTGCATCCCAGGGCCAATTGAGTCGACTTGCTAGGGACGCTAGTCTAGTGAATAAAAAGCATCGCAGAAATCGGATGTGCTGGCCTACTTGTAGGCGCATAACTGGTAAAACGTGCAATCGCTCAGGCTCAGATCACATCCAAATCAAACAGAGTGATTAACAAGTGGTTGAAATGGAGAGTTCGAAAAATAATCAGAAAGTGGTTGATGTAATTTGGGTTATGGTTGGCCATATGTCTGTAAACCTCTCTTCCCGTGTCTCCCATATCCCGTCTGTTCATCTAAATTTCTTTATTTGTTGTCATT
>NZ_JBXEJO010000280.1:0-446 GCF_056837965.1 Bradyrhizobium ferriligni | reverse complement strand
GCCGCGCTTAGTCAAAAAAGGTTGCAAAAGGCTCTTTGGCGTAGATCCAGCGCCGGATTAGCCTAGTAGCAGAAGTAGCAAATGCTACGGGCCCCGCGCTTCTAGGGGGCCCCGCGACTATGTGACAGTTGAAAATGGAAAAAAATAACCAGATGTTATATCAAAAACACGCAAGCTGTCTGAATTTTTAAATGTCGTGTGTGATGGTGCTGAATCCAACGAAATCGAAGCAGAAAATACAGAAGACGTGTCCCACTGTGTAGTAGATGAAAGCAGTGCCGTAGAAGAGAAGAATCATCATTACCAATACTACCATTAAGATCAGCAACTCTTGACGATTTAGCCCCATTTTTCACAAGACAAACTGAAATCGAATGTACAGAAAGTTCTCCCAATTTAGCCATATCATCTTCAAGCCAAAGAGAGGCAGAAAGCACAGCAAATGC
>NZ_JBXEJO010000279.1:0-446 GCF_056837965.1 Bradyrhizobium ferriligni | reverse complement strand
GCCGACTGGCGTAGGCGATTATAGCTCTCCACAAATCTCTGTCTTTAGTGTTTGTTATCAATTCAGATGTTGACTCTCTACCGTGCCATGAAGTCAGGCTATCCAAAATTTTCTTTCTCTGTTTTTCTCGTCTCGTCTACCCTCGATTTTACCGGTTATCACAATGTGTTCTAAACCTCCTCATCACATACCCAAAAAATGATGACTACCTGTTTCTGATATTGATAAGTTTTCTCTGTGTCTTGATCTCATTCAACACCTTCACATTAGTCATTTTAGTAGTCCATGGGATTCTTATCATTCTTCTGTAAAATGTTTATACTACACTTTTTATTAGACAGTGCTCCAATATAATCTCTTATACATTTCTTGTGTTAACCCATTCAATCCTCTGAGCCGATATAATGGCTAAGGTATTTTTTCAAGATAACGAAGAATCTGTATTC
>NZ_JBXEJO010000278.1:0-446 GCF_056837965.1 Bradyrhizobium ferriligni | reverse complement strand
CACGAGGGAGTGAACCAACTACCTTTGAAACGAGAGATGAACACACGAGGGAGTGAACCAAGTACCTTTAAAACGAGAGATGAACACACAAGGGAGTGAACCAAGTACCTTTAAAACGAGAGATGAACACCTAACCTCTGTACCACAGAGACCCCTAAATCCCCAATATATCTCATGGTATGAAAATGGGTTCTTTACTTACTTGCTTACATGAAGAGGAAACAGAATTACTGAACAATAACAACATAGTATTCTTGTGTGACTCAACCAGTTTTTATTTCCACAAAAATATAACAGAGACAGCTAAAGCAAAGTGTTCATAGCATCATTAAGTTTTCTGCTGTTTTGTTTCAAAAACTATTGGAATAAAAAAAACTAAAATAGCAAACAAAATTGTATTACAAATGTAAATTACAACATCTTTCTTAGTCACACCCTGAATTAAA
>NZ_JBXEJO010000277.1:0-447 GCF_056837965.1 Bradyrhizobium ferriligni | reverse complement strand
ATGTATGATACTATAAGTGTTAGTTATTTATGGACTGCTTACTAGAAGAATTCGGCATCATTTTCTCTTGAAGGCCAAATTTATTGAATTTTTTACTTTAAAATATGAAAATATTGAATATTTTAAATTTCATGATTACTGCTTTTCATATTTCCCAAACATGTTTAAATTCATATATGTTTTGCAAATATGAAGACTTTAAAAGACTAATAAAATATTCCATTATATTCGTCATACTTATTTTTTTCCTTCTTTATGACTGTAAAATAATTTGTCATTTGTAGAATAATCTATTTTTAGATTTTTCATAAGTAGGTCACGGATATCATAAATTACATCACACTTATGTTAAAACCACATATCCTGATAGCCCATCCAATTAGCTTTCCAACAATATGCAACATGCCTATTTTCAATGCAAAGAACTTGTATGGTTGCTAAATATAG
>NZ_JBXEJO010000276.1:0-448 GCF_056837965.1 Bradyrhizobium ferriligni | reverse complement strand
TCACTTCCGTTGCTGGAATGCACTATAATTACCACAACTAATTTCGTGGCTACAAACGTAACGACTTTACTTGGTAACCTTACAATATCGAACCCCCCACACAACTTTTCCCAGATTTCATATCCCTGGAATCTCTATCTCTATTTATCGATCTCTTTTAACAGATTAGAATAGCTTTACCTTCATTGGACTTGAAATAAAACGACAAAAAAACAGCAGTGTTATTAAACAGTCGACAAAACAAAACAAGAACGCTGCTAGCATGATTGAAAAGCAGACAACACAGATTGAGAATACAAATTGTTTTGTGATCGATACAGCAGAATGATCGATAAAAGTTTAACACTAATAGGCGTGAGTAATAGCGACAGATTATCTTTGATTATCTGCATGTAACATGTATAGATCGTTTTAAGATGTGTTATATGTTGGGAGGGAGGGGTGGTAT
>NZ_JBXEJO010000275.1:0-448 GCF_056837965.1 Bradyrhizobium ferriligni | reverse complement strand
CCATAGCGGCGCAGGGTTGCCCGCAACAGGTCTTCGTCGTCGGGCGCGTCAATGTCGATGATGGTGAGGCGGCTCTTTGCCCCGGCCATGAAGGCAAAGGCGTCGATCTCAGGGAACTTGAGGGCCAGTTGCCCCGAACCCGTGAGCCCGACACGGTTATAGCCTGCCGTCGCGGGTTTCTTGTGCTTGCCGTCTATCCTCAGCGGGAAGGTGGCAATGCGGTGTTCGGCATATCTAGGTTGCCAGTCTGCAAAGAGCCCCAATTTTCACGTCCCGATTCGGGCCGGGGCTTCTTTGACACTTGCGGCTCTCACGCTTGTTTTCTATCATGAGCCCATTCACACCGCAGCGCCGTTGCCTCGGCAGTTGTATTTGACACCCTCGGCCGCCACAGCCGGGGGTGTCGTCATTTTGCCCGCCTTTACAGAGTCGCGCAATAGCTAGTGTC
>NZ_JBXEJO010000274.1:0-449 GCF_056837965.1 Bradyrhizobium ferriligni | reverse complement strand
ACTTAATGGTATATAACATTTTGTATTGAGTATCAAATATGGAGTACAAGTATCTAATGCCTTTCATGAACATCTCATATCACTACATGACAATATATGCTCTCTGAAAATATCTTCTACTTTAAGAATATCTAACACTGGCTGAGAACATCTAACAGTATCGAAGCATATCCAACAATGTATTTTGAAATGATGTTTCAAAAATATCCACAAATTATATAGTAAATAATCATTAATTTTGCAATTTAAAATGAATTTAGTGTTTTAAAAAATATCCACAGATTATTTACAAATACAAGTGTACGATTTTCCATTTATCATGGAAATCTATTTCAAGAGCCAGCAGATGAGGGTAAATTTAAACCTCAGAATGGTGACACCCGTCATGAAGAGCTTGTAATAAAAACAGTCAAGAGCTTTAAAGTAGTATACCTGTAACCATCTACAAG
>NZ_JBXEJO010000273.1:0-449 GCF_056837965.1 Bradyrhizobium ferriligni | reverse complement strand
AATAATGACTTAGGGGTGATATAAACTGAAAGGAACATAGGAGATTGACACCAATGATTTGTTTATGAATGAAAAGAAGAGATTAATACCAATGAAAGGCTTAAGAGTGGTATAAATAGAAAGGATGGACAATAGCCACATACCTCAACAGGTGTTGTTCTGTGAACTTTCGTAGGGACAGAGGCACCAGGGCAGACCACTGCTCAGATATTAAGATGTCTGCATGGCCTCAGTGAAGACATTTCCTACCGATCTCAACCAATGGGAGAAAAATAGCTAAGGACAAAGTTATGTGGAAAACAGCATTACTCAAAGGTGCATAATCTGTTGAAAAGAGACTCAGAAATGAGCTCAAAGACAAGAGAGAATAACGAAAACTCAGAAGTTGTCACAGTAAAATACTTGCCAAATGACTGTCTGTAAAGACGAAAAAAGGTCAAATAATATAT
>NZ_JBXEJO010000272.1:0-450 GCF_056837965.1 Bradyrhizobium ferriligni | reverse complement strand
AATATACAGCAAGAAGGCAGAGATGATGAGAATGCTATTAAAGATACACAGCTAGGGGGCAGAGATACAGAGAATGCGATCAGAGATACACACCGAGAAGGCAGAGATAGAGAGAGTGCTATTAAAGATACTCATCGAGGGGGCAGCGATCTAGATACTGAGATTAACCAAACGTTGCAAATGAGTACAGATTCCGACCAAGGGATCCTAGATGTAGTTAAAGAGAAGAAACGTGTATGGCAGTGGAGCATAGATAAGGGCAAATGGGTTAGGGATATGGTGCAAAGTAGTGAAGATACAGGACAAAGAGATATAGAACATGAAGATGATATAGAACATAAGAGTAGCGATGCATGGGAAAAGCAAAAATGTATAGAACATAAGAGCAGAAATATAGAGCATAATAGCAGATTTATCGAACATATGAACAGGGATATAGAACATAAGAGC
>NZ_JBXEJO010000271.1:0-450 GCF_056837965.1 Bradyrhizobium ferriligni | reverse complement strand
TCGCCAAGTCGCTGCACGTATCCCCTGAGACGATGAAGATGGCCTTTGGCGAGCAAGCCGATGGGGGCCGTCCTTCGGTGTCGCAGGCTTCCGGCGAGCAAGCCGCCCCCCCGAAGACCATCATCAAACAGGTGAACCCTATGTCGACCCCTCTGAGCAAGCGCATCGAGGATGCGCAGAACGACCTCGTGCGCGAGAAGGATGCGCTGACCGCGCATATCGCCGAGGATGACGCCGATCCCATCGTGACCGAGGAACTGGCCGCGCGGATCGAACAGAAGGAAGCCGGGCTCGCTGCGCTGAAGCGTGCGGAGGCTGCCCTGGCCGCCAAGACTGCCGCTCCGGTTCAGGCGGTGACGGCTGTTCCCGCGCAGCCCGCGCGCCGCGCCGCTGGCGACAAGCCCGGTGATGCGATCATCCGTGCCGCCATCGTCCACGGCATTGCTCTGC
>NZ_JBXEJO010000270.1:0-451 GCF_056837965.1 Bradyrhizobium ferriligni | reverse complement strand
TCGCTCTTAGGCTCAGATCACATACAAATCACAAAGAGTGGTTAAGAAATGCTCGATATGGAGCCTTCGAAGACGAAGAAGAACGTTCCAGTACCACCACGAATATATTTCAAGAGCCTGATGAATTTAATGGCCGCATGGCTAGTGCAGTCGCCGCGAAGCTGTTCAGGTTAGGATTTTTCATTTATGTCCACAACAGAAAAAAACCATTGGGCTTACAGCGAATTGAACATAGGACTCCCCGCATGGCAGCCGCGCCCTAATACATTCGGCCAGACGACCCTGCTGACGCCCCTACAAAAAGAGGTACTACAGACAGTAACAAGTTTTGTTTTGTTTGTTTGAGTCCAGTATATTTCAACTGCACATTATGAGTTATGTTAAGAACATAGTGACATCTGTCATGACTTTCTAGTATTCTTCCTGTACTAATCAAAGGATGTGTGTATAC
>NZ_JBXEJO010000269.1:0-451 GCF_056837965.1 Bradyrhizobium ferriligni | reverse complement strand
GCTTGATGACCGTCTCCTCTTGAAGGAGCGGAATATTTGATTTTCCCATGATGCGCAAATTGATCGAATATAACGCGATCATCATTAAAATGCCTGACAAGAGCGGATTGATCTTCCCTTTTGTATGCAAAAGTCCTGTCACGACTCCGGCGGCAAATCCGGCCAATAGCGCCGCGGCCGAAGCGGCAAACGGATTCGCTCCGTTGACGATCATCACGGCGGCGACCGATGCGCCGGTGACAAAGCTGCCGTCAACCGTCAAATCGGGAAAGTCCAACACGCGAAACGACAAATAGACGCCAAGCGCCATCACAGCGTAAATCAAGCCGGCCTCCACCGAACTGAACATGGCCGTCCACACACCATTCACCCGCCTTTTGACGGCAATCCCCCTTCGTCGAAGGGGGAAGCCGCTCGTTTATTCAATGTATTCCGCGATCGAATCCCATTC
>NZ_JBXEJO010000268.1:0-454 GCF_056837965.1 Bradyrhizobium ferriligni | reverse complement strand
GTGAAAAACATACACTTGCAGCAGAAACCAAACGCTCAATGTATGAATTATTGAGACTTATCATTCGTGCCAATAAGCGATATTACAAGAAAACAACATTACAAGATATTGATGTGGAATTAGATAATTTACGTTATTTAGTCAGATTAGGGAATGGATTAGGATTTCTTCCATTGAAAAAATATGAAAATTAGTCACGGCTGCTCGATGAATTGGGGAGAATGGTTGGTGGCTGGATGAAATCGATTAAACAATAAGGTGTGCAAAAGTACATATTGGGGAACGGGCCATATTTGTGAGCGTGTCGCGATTCGCGGTGGCAACTGGGACAATGGGTCGAATGCAGGTGTCTTTGCGTTGAACCTGAACAACCCTCGGTCGAACTCGAATCATGACATCAGCTTCCGCTCCGCGGTTCTCCTCGTCCGAAGCTCCAAGCGCAACGCGCTTGAAG
>NZ_JBXEJO010000267.1:0-456 GCF_056837965.1 Bradyrhizobium ferriligni | reverse complement strand
TATTAAAGCATTAACTGAAGCCGGTAATTTACAAGAGTTAACTGAACAATTATTAGAAAATGCTGGTGATTCAAAAGCATTGGCTCGCATAGTAGGACATGATGTTGTAATTGGCCAGAAAACTTCAGAAATAATTAGAGATCTTAATCGTTCAAAGGAGCAAAATGGTATAGAGCCAGCTGAAGTAATGAAATTATTTCAAATAATTGCAGTCATATTTGAAACTCGAAATATTTTAATCAATTGGATAACTGCTCCTGTGCATTTGAAGTAGCAAACGGAAGAAGCTTTATTGGGCGCAGGTAAAACTCCTGCCATAGTTGAGGGCAAAGGACCCCAACCCAAACGCGTAAGATTCCTACCTGATTTAGTGGAAAAGCCAAAAGCTACATTGACAGATACTGAACAACCTGTTACCAAAAGAAAAGACGATGATCTACTTGATAAGAAAATACA
>NZ_JBXEJO010000266.1:0-456 GCF_056837965.1 Bradyrhizobium ferriligni | reverse complement strand
CACTGAGGAGACAGTCATCGTCATCAAATAGCCTATCCTGAGCAGAACTTTGCCACCCTAATAGTCCTTTGGAATTTTTCTCATAGGCCAGATGTCCCGTCTCTGCAGTAGTCATGCTCAAAACATCAGTTACATCCTGAATCCATCTCCTCCGTGGTCTTCCTCTTCCTTGTTGATGGGATACCTCCTTCGATAATAGTCTTCTCCAACCCTTTATGTCACTTTATATGTCCAAAATGCGTCAATTTTCCCATTTTATTCGTAGCATCAGCTAGTTTTCTTTGATTTTGAGTATACATAACATATCCAAATTGAAATTAGATACATTTGGGATTCATTTTTCTTAGAACTTTTCACAGAAGTATGCCATTTACCCATATGTATTCATTTTGATAAGTCACACCACAAATTCACTTGATGTTCTCTTTTAAGAATTTACTCAACATGGAATTTGAC
>NZ_JBXEJO010000265.1:0-457 GCF_056837965.1 Bradyrhizobium ferriligni | reverse complement strand
GGGTAGGACATATATTGAGAAGAACGACCAGAAACATTGCAAGACAGGCACTGTTTTGGAACCTGCAGGGAAAGAGGAGTAGGGGAAGGCCTAGACATACCTGGAGAAGAGAGCTGGAGGCTGATATTAAAAGGATAGGTAAAACATGGAAAGAATTGGAAGGGATGGCAGGAGAGAGGAAGAGCTGGAAGAAGTTTGTTGAAGACCTGTGTCCGTTGGGAGTTGAAAGGTGAGACAAGTGTTTGTTTGTGTTTGTGTCAACCAAGTTAACCACTGAGTGGAATCTGTGTGTGTTTGTTCTTATCAAACAGGTTAACTACTCAGTGGAATCTGTGTGTATTTGTTTTTATCAACCAAATAAACCACTCAGTGGAATATAACCACTCAGTGGAATATAACCACACAGTGGAATATAACCACACAGTGGAATATAACCACTCAGTGGAGTCTGTGTGAT
>NZ_JBXEJO010000264.1:0-459 GCF_056837965.1 Bradyrhizobium ferriligni | reverse complement strand
CTCCCCTTTGCCGGCCTCGGCAACACACGGTGGACCACAATCAGCCACATTTCATAATTATCTAACTGACCAGTATACTATAAAAAATAACCATGACTTCAAATTTGATGACATTATATATTCCCATAATCTGTTAGACCATGTTCTTGTAAAAGTAATCACAGTTTTAAAACAAACACTAGGGGACTGTAACATTACAGTTTCCCCACAAGCTATCACACACATCCATGAAAGTAAAAATATCATGTATCATCTGCTTGATTTGGCTCCTGCTTGTAAGCTTGGATGCCCAGTCTCTTTATTGGCAGGTGTTGCTGTTCTTGCTGATGACAAATAAGGTTTTGGCTTCTTTAATCCTATAGCTTTAGATGCATTTGTGGTATTTTGTGCAACGGTAGCTTTACTGCGATCAATTTTTTCCTTGAAAACCTTTTTAGTGTCCAGTAGTGAAGTCAAAGC
>NZ_JBXEJO010000263.1:0-460 GCF_056837965.1 Bradyrhizobium ferriligni | reverse complement strand
CTCTTTGTGATATGTTTGATCTTTGCCAAGAACGTGTATACGTTGCATATTGGTTTGGTAGGCCCCTCCCCTAAATGCATAGACTTCTACGCGTTTAGGACATGTGCATCCGATTTCATCTAAACCTCCTTAGTCGCCTCTTACGACAAGCGTGGCAGGTAACAGTGGTTCTATTCTTTACACCCCAAATTTGGGCCCCGGTAACCACTCGGGCGACAGAAGAGATGAGATAAAGAATAAACGTAAACTCAACAGAAATGTATAGACGATATAAAAGTTATCCACTTTTACTGAACATATTTGAAAATGAGAAAAACAAGTTGTGATAATTAAAAACATTAAAAAAAAACATACACACAAAACTCATACGTATATATAAATAATAATAATAATTCCTCTCGTACCGTTATACGTTACATAGGGCCTGCAAGTAATTTCTCCATACCGCTCTATCCTGGGC
>NZ_JBXEJO010000262.1:0-462 GCF_056837965.1 Bradyrhizobium ferriligni | reverse complement strand
CCTTCTATATGCTCCCCAAAATTCATAAACTGAACAATCCGGGTAGGCCCATCGTTTCTGCTTGCTCTTGTCCTACGGAACATATCTCCGAATTTCTTGATAGTATCTTCAATCCTATAGTCACCACACTACCTTCATTCTTGAAAGATACGAACCACACCTTGTCTGTTTTGTCGTCTATTGAGTTGTTGCCTGGCAGGACTTACCGTCTCTTCCTCCTTGATGTGTGCTCATTGTACACTTCTATACCTCATCCTGACGGCCTTATAGCTCTCCAGTTCTTTCTCAATAGGAGAACTAATCCACTTGTGTCAACTTCTGCTCTCCTTCGTCTTGCGGAACTAGTTCTCACTCTTAACTCCTTTCAGTTTAATGACCAATTCTTTGAGCAGATCAGTGGGGTTGCCATGGGTACTAAAATGGGACCTAGTTATGCTTGTCTTTTCATGGGCTATCTTGAAC
>NZ_JBXEJO010000261.1:0-462 GCF_056837965.1 Bradyrhizobium ferriligni | reverse complement strand
GGAATCCATTGAGGCTGACAGGGGGAAAGAACAATGGTAAGGCGCTTGATGCCAGAATATGCTGGGCGTTGATCACGGCACGTTGGCTGCTATGACGCGGATAATTCCAATCTTCAAATTCTGAATGATTATGAGCGTAGAAAGAGATGGTTTGATGTGTTTCATAACAGGCGCTTAAGACTTCGAAAGTATCGAGGTATCCTTCTTGTATATTTTGTTCAATTCGTGTGAAATCAATGCTTTCTTCCAGAAATTGCCGTAATGGTGTTGTATCAAGCAAATGCCCTGATTGACGTTGTTTGATAATCAAGGTGCTTAAATTACGCATTACTGATTTGCTTAATTCGTAATTACTGGCCTTGTAGATTTGTTGACAATGAATTTCACCCCAAATGGCCTCGAGTTTCTCCAGGGCAGCAGGAAAATCATTGGCATTTTCAGCAAGTACGGCCGCATTGACGC
>NZ_JBXEJO010000260.1:0-463 GCF_056837965.1 Bradyrhizobium ferriligni | reverse complement strand
ATGTGCAACGTATACACGTTCTTGGCAAAGATTAAGCATATCACAAAGAAGAAAAATAAATGTCAAATGACAGCGCATACATAAATAACGATATTTCAAACGCAAAAACTACCACTACGATAATGAAATATGTCAAACCACATCGCATTTATAAAAGGATATTTTAATCGCACAAACTACCACTACCATAACCACTACCACTACTACTACGACGATTAATGAAATATGTCAAATGACAGCGCAGATACAAGTATAGATATTGCATGACAGAAAAATTGCATAAATATATCAAACGACAAAGCACACATAAATATAGATCCACGACACAACAGGTTGCTTCGGAACCTTGAATATTAGAAGCCATTCTAGTGATTTCTGTCACCTGCCATCTAAATTTATGGATTGGCCTTAGTTTTTATATACAATTTCCGCACATCTGTCGCAGACAACGCTGTAGAACTAC
>NZ_JBXEJO010000259.1:0-464 GCF_056837965.1 Bradyrhizobium ferriligni | reverse complement strand
ATGTAACGTATAACGGTACGAGAGGAATTATTATTATTATTATATTTATCCATATCCTTTCTGTGTCCCGTTTGACACATAAGGCTTCCACAAGAGATTTACATTGTTGTCATTCTGCCGACTTTCTACCAATTGGTTCTTAGGTCAGGCCCCAATCTTTCAACTCTCTTTGCAGAATTCCTCTCTGAGTTTCCTTTGGACGCCCAGGCCTCCTCTTCCCATCTGCTGTCCATCAGAGAGCTGTCCTACTCAATGCCACTACTGGTATTCAACATACATATCCAATCCACCTCCATCTTTGCCTTTTAATGATGATCAGTAGAGATACCATTGTTACAAAGAAATGAAACATAACATTATTTTATTGTTATGTTATATGTTAATTCTAGCAGTAAAATGATAACAATATGTTGTAACATATCAAATGTTGGATTCACAGGGATTTAGGAGAGATAAAACTGAGA
>NZ_JBXEJO010000258.1:0-464 GCF_056837965.1 Bradyrhizobium ferriligni | reverse complement strand
ATCTTAGTCTTTCTCCTGCACTCGGATCCATATAGTAGAACTGGTAACATACAGTCTTAACCTGGTTTTCCTGTTGTATATACATTAAGAGTCTGTGACTAAGTGGTTAAACCCTTGCCATGTCATATGAAGGATGTGGGATTGAACACAGGCTACACTGTTTTGTTGACAAGTGCATTCTTTTCCAGAGACCCCTAGGATTGTTGCCAGAGTTCATGCTTTGTGCAGTACACTTGGCAGGTGGCGTACCATTTCTGCGGTGAGGGGCATAGCCATATGAAGTAAAACCCAGTGCAACGAAGTCAATCCTTTGGCGTAAAAACCCTTTATATTCATCCTTGCAAACACAGTAAAGCAGGCGTTTACGCAAAAATCAGTCAGAAGCGTCACACAAGGCGCTATGGCTACGCCTGAATTCATAGCAGGTGAACGCAGAAGAAGAAGAAGTATTAGTTGTGTGTGTA
>NZ_JBXEJO010000257.1:0-457 GCF_056837965.1 Bradyrhizobium ferriligni | reverse complement strand
GATGAAGGGACATAGGGAAACTACTAAAAAGCATCACAGAAAGTGGATGTGATGGCCTACTTGTAGACGCATAGCTGGCAGCGTACAATTGCTCTTAGGCTCAGATCACAAAGAGTGGTTAGCAAGTGGTCGATATGGAGCATTTGAAGTGCAAAAATGTTAAATGTATTGATGACATCTGATACTCATTTTTGCATTGAACTTGAACCTCTTATTTTCAAAATTCAGATTGAGATAAATCAACTGTTTGTGGATGTACGCTCACTAAATGGAGAGATGGCTGCATTAAGACCAGAAATCAGGAGACTTCAAAAGTACTGTTTGGTGTGGCAGAAATGGATAAATCAAAACAGCATTAAAAAAGTAGATGTGGAAGCAATGATCCGATACCGAACGTATGAGACATGTTTGCTATATTTAATTTTAGTGTTACTTAGTCTTAATGAAAGGCAAGTCT
>NZ_JBXEJO010000256.1:0-465 GCF_056837965.1 Bradyrhizobium ferriligni | reverse complement strand
ATGTGTATAAGAGACAGGTGTACCGTAGATCTGTTACTATTGTGTACAATCCGGTGAGGTTGATTTTAATATAACCTGAAGAAGAAATATTTCAAACTACATCAAATTTTCTTAGAAAAAAAATATTTCTCTAGCGTCATGGATATTCTAAGGCTGCTTGCAAAAAATCACTGAGATCCAACAGGTAGTTTTCGAGAAAATCAATTTCAAACGTGCTCACGAATTAATGGACAGACTATAGCACAAAATAGAATTAACAGCAATATAACAAATTTGCAACTTTTGATAAGTCATGGGTGTATCCACATTTTTCACGAGAGTGGAATTCATACAAAAAGATGGCTTTACTTCATCTTGTACCTTCATTTTCATATAGTTGTCATGTTAAGAGATGAGGATGATTGTGGTTGTCTTGAAAAGGACTAGATGTGTACATTGATGACAATACCATGCAAACATCTGTAT
>NZ_JBXEJO010000255.1:0-465 GCF_056837965.1 Bradyrhizobium ferriligni | reverse complement strand
TGGTAGTTGAAGTATTGCACCGTCGCGTAGCGCGAGCGCAGCGTAGCGTTAGGCGGTGTTGGCTGTCCGTCCTCGTCGATCGATGGGTGATGTTGGCTGCCGGAAAAAAGGGAAATGATGGGCGACACGTCGGTCATGTTCGAAGCCTCGCCGAAGTGCCAACGCACCGGATCGCGTACGTTGCCCGGCACGCCCACGCAAAGGCCCGCAAGCGCGCCTTCCCTCTCGCGGATGAAGACGATGCCCGACGCCTCGAGCGTACGCGAGACAATATCCATGCGGAGCTCCAACTCGTCGGGCGTGTCCGCGTAGACCGCGATGGACGCTGCCAGCGCCCCGAACCGCCCGACACGCCGCTTGGCATCGTCCTTGAGCGCCTTGGCTTGGGCGCCGATGCTAGTCTTGGGCGTATCGTCGCCGTCGATCGCATCCTGCGGGGCTGCTGCCATGCGGACGAGCTTGCGT
>NZ_JBXEJO010000254.1:0-466 GCF_056837965.1 Bradyrhizobium ferriligni | reverse complement strand
GCGTATCATTTGGAAGAAATTGCTGATAATGCAAGAGATGTTGATCTGGCAATTCGCTGGGGATTTGGATGGGCGCAAGGACCATTTGAAACTTGGCAGCTTTCTGATTTACACAGTGTGACTCGACAAATCGATGAATCAATACAGGATAATACGGCATTATCAAGCGCAAAACTACCTGAGTGGTTATATGAAATAAAGGAATTTTACACACGAGAAGGCGCTTATTCGCCTGGTAAAAACAATTATCACGCCAGAAGTCAGTTACCTGTTTACCATAAACAATTCTTCCATGACAGGGTATTAAAGGAGTCACATCATCCTGTTCATGTTATTTATGAAAATGAGGGTGTTTGTTTGTGGTACTTAAAAGATGATGTGGCTGTGATTAGTTTTAAAAGCAAAGCCAATACAATGGGTCAAGCAGTTCTCGATGGCATAGAGACTGCTTTGGATATCGCAGAAA
>NZ_JBXEJO010000253.1:0-466 GCF_056837965.1 Bradyrhizobium ferriligni | reverse complement strand
TCCCCCGAGTGGTTACCGGGGGGTCAAATTTGGGGTGTAAAAAATAGAACCACTGTTACCTGCCACGCATGTCGTAAGAGGCGATTAAGGAGGTTTGGCTGAAATCGGATGCACGTGTTCTAAACGTGCAGAAGTCTATGCACTTAGGGGCCTACCAAACCAATGTGCAACGTATACACGTTCTTGGTAAAGATCAAACATATCACATAGAGTGATTAAAGTTGGTCGTAAAGAACGAACACGAAGAAGAAGAACCGATACTTATTCACATATATAATCATACATAAATGCTGGCATATACTTCTACTCATATTGAGTTTATACAAGCTACAAACATACTCTCTACAGTCACTGTTGGCAGCACTTTTAAATTCGAACTTTTCACTTTTCAAATACCTGATTCACAATGTTGTTACTGTCTCCCCCCAAGGGTCTGACCTGCTCTAGGTGCACATACTCCTGGCAC
>NZ_JBXEJO010000252.1:0-467 GCF_056837965.1 Bradyrhizobium ferriligni | reverse complement strand
TAGTTGAATCCTGTAAAAAAAAAAGCAAAAATAACAACCACCCACGCCACTATAGCAGTGCAAGACAAGAACAGAAAAACTACAACACTGGGCAATAAGTTGGTAACAGTGTGACTACAAAAGAAGAAAGATTGTTACTATTGCTCTAATTTTCTAATTCTCAAAACAGTTTTTCAAGCCATGTAATGGAGTCCGCTCTTTTTTAAACCGACACTTCGTACGTATAATATCTTTTTTAAATATTATCTCTTCTATTGTTGCCCAGTTTTTTAACCTCTTTATAAAGTTGTCCAAACACATACACGGAGAAAAATAGAGAGAGAGAGGGGGACATGCTGACATACACACACAACCAGACCCATCCAGTAGATTCAGGCATTCTTCTATAAGCAAATTGCATTAAATATTCTTTTGCAGGTCAACTAATGCCCCCTATCGGTTAGCACTACTTTCAGAGACATATGCAT
>NZ_JBXEJO010000251.1:0-468 GCF_056837965.1 Bradyrhizobium ferriligni | reverse complement strand
TTAGTAAACACCTCGAATCAGTGTGTCCTTGTAATTTGGAGCCAGTGAGTTTTGACGGTGCTGTTTCGTTCCGAAACTTGTCACACCGTGAAAACATTTTTAGTGCGGCTTGAAATGTACTGTCTGTTTCTTCTGTACTTTCTTGTTTGCTTATGTCAGAAACGTTTGTTGAAATGTCTTCAGCCAGACAGTCTGTATGCCGTGCAGTTGGCTCAGTTTTGCAGATTTCTGGAGATTTTACAACAAAATAAACTAATTTATTGTCAGAATCTTCAATTTGCTTTTTTAAAGTTTCTTCTTCATTTGATAACACTATTTTCATCCCACTGATTTGTAATTCTTTGCACACATGAACTAACTTATTTTCTGTACCTCGACATTGCTCGTTGGTTACTTGTAACTCTTCTCCGGATAAAAGCTGGGGCATTTGACAACTAAGATTGTTTTGTTTCACTCGAGATATACATG
>NZ_JBXEJO010000250.1:0-469 GCF_056837965.1 Bradyrhizobium ferriligni | reverse complement strand
CTCCTCTCTTTATGTCTATGTATGGAGAGTAGCTATTTTCATGTTTTATTATTGCTGTCTGTTCCCAGTATATGTTACTTATTAGTCTGATATCATCCCCATCTAGGCCTATTTCTTGTAGACATATGATTAGCTTTTCATGTTGGACTCTGTCAAAAGCTTTGCTATAATCGATGAAACACAAGTAGATACTTTTTTGCACTTCTATATACTTGTCAGCGAGTAGTCTTATACAAAGTATTGCCTCTCTTGTTCCTCTGTTCTTTCTAAAGCCAAACTGTTCTTCTCCTACTTCTATGTCTATCTTGTTTTTAATTCTTTCATGTATGATCTTGAGTAGTATTTTTGTTATGTGGCTCATCAGGCTAATTGTCCTATAGTCTGTGCACTCCTGTGCTTTGGGCTTTTTGGGTAGTGGTATGAATACTGATGTCTTCAAGTCTCTTGGTATATATCCTGTGTTATATAT
>NZ_JBXEJO010000249.1:0-471 GCF_056837965.1 Bradyrhizobium ferriligni | reverse complement strand
CTTTATATCCGTCTCCAGCTCTCTTCTCCAGGTCTGCCTAGGACTTCCCCTACGGGTTCCAAAACAATGCCTGTCTTGCAATGCTTCCGGTCGGTCTTCTCAATGTATGTCCTATCCATCGCCAGCGTCTCTTCCTGAGCTCTCTCTCCACTGGTATCTGCTTTGTTCTTTCTCTGAGTTCTTCGTTTGTAATCTTATCATACCATCTCAATCCCTCTATTCTACGTAAACATCCATTTACGAAGGTCTGCAGTTTTCTGATAGTTTCTTTTGTTGTCTTCCATGTTTCCGAGCCATAGAACAGCACTGACATCACATTCTTGCTTTCGCCCGCTATAAATTCAGACGTAGTCAGGGTGCTTGGCACTTCTGACTGATTTTTGCGTGAAGGCTTACTTTCATTGTTATCAGTTTCCCCCGTCCTACAGGCGTGTCTTCTCCGACTTCAGAGGTACACACGTTATATATAGT
>NZ_JBXEJO010000248.1:0-471 GCF_056837965.1 Bradyrhizobium ferriligni | reverse complement strand
TGGTTGAAAAGATAATGCCATGGCTTAAAAAATCTGTCATGCCCTAAAGAAGAAATCAAACAACAATCAGACATACCTGCAGTATGTTCACAATGCTCAGAAGTTTGAATAGTATTTGTTGTATTCCCTGAACCTTGTTTGTCAAGAGCTGCCAAGCGTTTCTGGCGGAGATCATCCTGGGACGATGGCTGTGAATAACTACTGGTTGAAGGGGCACCACTAGTTGATCCTTTCCCAGAAGCATCAGCGTTTAGATTCCCACCAGCAACAGGATCAGTTTTGTAAGCTTTGGAAAAATCATATATAGAGATGATATATACAAAGTCTGTTGAAAATGTATATCAGACCTTTAGTTGGATAAAATACAATTATTGACCTGGAGGTCTGGAACCCTAATTCCCTTCAAAGTACTCTCCTTGTGAACAGCATATACTTCTTGTGGCACATGTACAATCGCTCTTAGGCTTGGAT
>NZ_JBXEJO010000247.1:0-471 GCF_056837965.1 Bradyrhizobium ferriligni | reverse complement strand
GTTCAGCATCGCCGGCCTCTCCGGCGCCGGCACCAGCATCCAGCGGCTGTCGGGCACCGGCGGCGTCGATCTCGGCGCCAAGACGCTGACCATCACGGCGGCGAACGACACCTTCGCAGGCGTCATCGGCGGCAGCGGCGGACTGACGCTCGCCGGCGGCACCGAAACGCTGTCCGGCGCCAATAGCTATAGCGGCGTGACCACGATCTCCGCGGGCATGCTGGCGCTGACGGGCGCCGGATCGATCAGCAACTCCAGCCATGTGGTGGCGAATTCGGCGTTCGACATCTCCGGCCTCGCGGGCGCCGGGACCAGCATCCAGAGTCTTGCCGGCAGCGGCAATGTCGCGCTCGGCGCCAAGACGCTGACCATCACCAATGGCAGCGACACTTTCGCGGGCGCGATCGGCGGCACCGGCGGACTCGCGCTCACCGGCGGCACGCAGACGCTGTCCGGCACCAACAGCTACAG
>NZ_JBXEJO010000246.1:0-473 GCF_056837965.1 Bradyrhizobium ferriligni | reverse complement strand
TATGAGAACTATCAACATAGCACTCTGGACTTGTCCATAGGTGCTCTGATCTCCGCCTCAGCAAATCCAACGACTCAACACGACAGTTTGATGTTGATTAATTAATCTCTTTGCATATTTGGTATGTCGTTCTTTTCGGGCTGCACCAATATCGACACCCATCTCTCTCAATCTGGTCAGCAAGTGGGATTCACAGCCCTGAAACTCCTCTGTTCGGAAAGACTCTCTCAATGCGTTAAGAATGTCATTTCGATCCATGGCAGCTCCCTCTGATATTGTAGCCAAGCCAGCCAATCTATCAGCTCGTTCATTACCCCTAACTCCTGCGTGCCCAGGGACAAAAATGAAGGTGATTTCTCTGATCATTGTCTGTACCATGTTGGAGATATTGCGAAGGAGATCGGATCAAATATGGACACGTCCGAAGTGCAATGAAGATATTTGTCTATTGTCTATTCCCAGGTGGATGATGG
>NZ_JBXEJO010000245.1:0-474 GCF_056837965.1 Bradyrhizobium ferriligni | reverse complement strand
GTAGCAAATGCAATGGTTTTGACATTTTATGAGAATGGAATACAACCAACCACCAATAACAGCATACAATAAAAAGAGATCAGGTACTAGAGCCAAGGGAAGACCAAGAAAAAGATGGATAGACAATATCAAGACTACACTAAATAAACACGGATATAACACAACAAGGGCGACTAATCTGGCCCTGGAACGCAAATTAAAGCTCCGACTCCTACACTTAACGGCAAGAGTGGACAACCAATTCCATCATCCACCTGGGGAAAGACAATAGACAATAGACGTGCTGACTACAATATTTCGACTTGTTTTGAAAGCGTGTGCCCTAATGGTTACTTACTTAATCCCGTCATGCCTAGTGACACATGGGGCTTCAGAAAGGACTTTCCATGCTCTCCTGTCCCGTGCAACCTTCAGCGCAGAGCCCCACGTCAGAGATGCGGTGTCCAGTTCCTCTTCCATCATGCGCCTCCATGT
>NZ_JBXEJO010000244.1:0-474 GCF_056837965.1 Bradyrhizobium ferriligni | reverse complement strand
TCATCGAAAATTCAAGTCGAGTGACAGAAGGCCGGTATCAAACAGCGGAAATTCTCATTGGCAATATGTTGCTAAATACGGAAAGAATAAGCTCATCCCGTATTTAGGATTAATGAATAGCGAGGCTGCGGCAGTTTGCATGCTCTTGATAATGATAGAGCATCCAAAGTTCAATTCGACTTCATTGTACAGAGCCAAAATTGAAGACGCGGATGGATTCGCAATCCTCCTGTCGTCTGCCGATGGAAATAATTTGCGCCTTACGGTTAAAAAGCCGAGAGCTAGGGAGCAGAAATCAGAAATATTGAGTGACTTGGCGAGAGACGTTATTTCGAAAGTAATGGAGTGGACTGCCCCTATCCGAGAAGAGTTGAGAAAGCAGGGGCGAAACGAGGAGGCTTCTAATCTTTGGGTGGGAATAAGCTCTTTGAACTATGACTTGAAGTCCTTTTCTGAGAAGGCGTTGGTAGGAGC
>NZ_JBXEJO010000243.1:0-475 GCF_056837965.1 Bradyrhizobium ferriligni | reverse complement strand
AGCGTCTAGCGCTTCATTACAGTCACCTAATCAAGACCTTAACACGGGATATGACCTTTATGAATCGTTACACGGGTACGTTCAAGCAATGAGGTCTACATTTTCCGATTTGAGGCCAAAGCCAAAATCCTGACTCACTGTCAAGAATATCAGCAACAAACTTGCTTCAAGACGACGCAAGCGAAATACTAAGTACGACGATTTTAGTGGCTCTACTACGCTCGATGAAGTTGTAGAAAATCAAACACTCAAACAAAAATTTGAAAGTCAGGTGTTTATTGTCATAATTGATAATGTACTCTCTGCCTTACCTAAACGCATGGCAGAGTACCATAGAGTGACTGGTGTATTTGGAATACTTTGGCAGTTAAAATCTCTTACAGCAGAAGAGATTTTGAAAAGAATTCCAAATATTGTCAGCTCTTACCAAGAGGATTTGGAAGAAAGCCTAGGCGACGAACTTATGCAGTTCACT
>NZ_JBXEJO010000242.1:0-475 GCF_056837965.1 Bradyrhizobium ferriligni | reverse complement strand
GAACCCGAGAGGAAGCTCCGGAGTCAATGAATATGATTAATAAATTGACAGTTAACGAGTATTAGGGGTTTCTGGAATAAAAATTATCAAACACAGGCATCAAACCACAAAACTTTATTTCTTACAGCACCCTTAGAAAGTGTAAACGTTTGCACATTTAACAATAAAATTCACTAAAGAGTGAACATTTGTAACTATGAAAGCAAAATTCACATATTAAAGTCTAATATTTGTAACAAATGTGATGGCCAAATCCAACATGATAAAGTAAAAGATTTGTAACTGTGGTCAAATAATTCAGTCAAGAGCCAGTGCAGATTTCAACTTTCTTCATATTTGTTATTTGTCAGCAGTCGCAGTGATGGATTGAGGAGAGGATATGGGAAGGGACTGCTGAGATTATCTTCATTGTCTTTCTGTGTTTTTACAGTGATAGTTTTTTTGTATCTATTTAAAGATTGCTAGACAAATACAC
>NZ_JBXEJO010000241.1:0-479 GCF_056837965.1 Bradyrhizobium ferriligni | reverse complement strand
ATCATCATGAGGTGAAACGTATTCTTCTTCTTCTTCTGCTATCACCCGCTGTCAATTCAGGTGGAAGTCATGATTCCTGGTATTGCGCTTATGACTGATTTTTACATAAGGCCTGCTTACCATTTGACTGGTATCCCTTGCCATGCGGTGGGCCTTCGCTGACATCAGAGTAACGGTTAAACATATAAAAAAACAACTTACCTAGTGAGTTAAATTTTGTGAAAAATGTTGGTGACTTTAAGCTTATGAGCGGGAATAAAACAACAGCAAGATAAAATGGAACAGTGTTGGTCTCGCTCCAGGATTTCTCAAATTTAGTTGTGCCATTAGTTTCAGTTTCTGTCATGTTATCGCAAGTCACTGCAGACACAAAACATTTGATAATCAGACATACATAAAATATGAAACAAAGACAACTTAATATGATCACACATAATATGAGGAGGTCTTAATGGCGAAGTGGTTAACCCTTTGAACCC
>NZ_JBXEJO010000240.1:0-479 GCF_056837965.1 Bradyrhizobium ferriligni | reverse complement strand
ATTTTCAGCACAGCATTTTTGGAGCCATGTTTGTCTTCCCTTTTTGACATATACCCACTTAGCCAAACTGCAGTTATGCAGCGTGTTAATAGGACAACATTTGGGGTTGGATCTTGGTCTGCTCTAGTTCCTTGACTTCTATTATCCTATTCATTATGTCTCAGGACCCTGATTTGAATAAAAGCCTTAGAACTAGATAAGAAAGGGTCACACAAGTATAACCAATCACAGCAAAAACTCTCCATACAGCAAAGCAAATCCTAACGACAACAAGAAATTTTGCTGAATAGATTGGCATGGGAGACACAGGAAGAGAGGTTTAGAGACATATATTGCGAACACCCTAACCCCAACATCAACCAGCTTACAAGGAGAGATCAGAGCACTATTTTTAGACTCTGAACCCAACACATAACACTTAATAATCACATGAACAGAATTCAACCACAACACACTCCAGAATGCCAGCTGTAGTATGC
>NZ_JBXEJO010000239.1:0-481 GCF_056837965.1 Bradyrhizobium ferriligni | reverse complement strand
GTACCACCATGGTGATCAAGATTCCTACTGCTCCAATACAGCAGATTGTGGGCTCCAGGAAATCCTTGAGAAAGCTTGAAGACAGCTATGAAATGTTAGAAATGATTAGCAAACATGTTATACTTGTGAAGAATTATTTGTGGTTAGGGGTTTAGTGAAGCAATAACTTAGTTATGAGACGTGGTTGATTTCTTCTTCTAACGCTCCATATTGCCCACTTGTTAAACCGTTCTTTGTAATATGTATGTGATCTGAGCCTAGGAGCGATTGTACGTTGTGCCAGTTATGCGCCTACAAGTAGGCCAGCACATCCGATTTCTGCGACGCTTTTTATTTACTAGGGTAGCTTCCCTAGGCCTCTACCTCAGTCGCTTATTACGACATGCCCTGTAGGTCGCAGTCTTATTGTTCTTTTATTTCCATGCGAGCCGCGAGAACACACGGACGCAATGTATAATGAATTAGTATACTGGCTTCGTGT
>NZ_JBXEJO010000238.1:0-482 GCF_056837965.1 Bradyrhizobium ferriligni | reverse complement strand
GTAGGTATATTGTCTGAACCCTGTGTTTTGTTAAATGGAGCCATACATACAGCATTTCTAATCTCTGAAAGTGTTATACTTGGTTTATAGCTCTGTACTTATGTTTATTGTATTTTTTTTTAGATCTGAATTGGTCCTCTTGCTGTAGATTGATGATTTCGTTAAAGTATTGCCGCTATCTGTTCATTATAATATGTGGTTCGTTTACGGTAGTTCTATTTTCATCGTTAATAATTTCAGTTGGATCATATTGTTCTTTTCTATCCCTCATGGTTTTAATTTTCCCATAGAACTTCCTTGTTGCAATTTTAGTCTAAATTCAGTATTTCGCCATAATCTTGCCATAATTGTATTTTTAGCCTTCCTTATAATATCTTTGGCTTGCTTTCTGTATTGTGCGTATAATGCCAAAATAATTCGCTTTTCTATGTTTTTGTTTCAAGAAATATTTCTTTTCGTTTTTTTAATCTTGCTAGTAATTC
>NZ_JBXEJO010000237.1:0-486 GCF_056837965.1 Bradyrhizobium ferriligni | reverse complement strand
CGCTAGTGCAATACCCTGCGATATTTTTTCAAGCGTTTCTGTAATTGAAAAATATCTATAGATAATTGTTAAGGAATAAAACGTTATGCCCTTTACACACTCATTTTCCATTCTCTTTTAATGGCTCGCTGGTTGTGTTCGTAAGAACGCTCGTATTGCTAGGC
Organism: Bradyrhizobium ferriligni; assembly: GCF_056837965.1. NCBI lineage: Bacteria > Pseudomonadati > Pseudomonadota > Alphaproteobacteria > Hyphomicrobiales > Nitrobacteraceae > Bradyrhizobium > Bradyrhizobium ferriligni. The sequence continues at coordinate 322 of NZ_JBXEJO010000237.1, read as the reverse complement.
TAGGTAATGGGTGCCGTAAGAAATAAGGGTAAGTAGTTCGAGTCCCGCTTGGTAATTAGCTTTTTCGGAAGCTCTTAACCCTTTAGCTGCTAAGGACGTATATATACGTTTTCCCCATTCACTTCTAAAGACGCATTAACACGTCTGTTATTATCTCTCCTCTGTGGGCTAAAGACGTGTTAACACGTTATACATTGCTACTGTCACTGCTATAGGCGTACATTCACGTTTGTGACCTAGAAACAAAGAGTAGCTATTTTTAGCTCAGCCTTCGGAAAGTATGTAGCAGCGAAAGGGTTAATATCAAACTGTTGCAGAACCG
>NZ_JBXEJO010000236.1:0-487 GCF_056837965.1 Bradyrhizobium ferriligni | reverse complement strand
CTTGTGAATAAGAATGCACCTGGGTTCATCCGAAAAAATCTCCGTATGCATTTAGGCAAGCATCTCACTGTTTAGGTAGACGTCGAATGCCGTCCGAGAAAAAGGTGCGTGGCTACTCACTGAACCATGTGGTCACCGCTGTCTTCACGTCTGCGTCGCTGTTCAATCGCTGTCCCTTTAGTGCTTTCTTCAACGGTCCGAACAAATGGAAATCACATGGGGACAAATCAGGACTATAGGCTGGGTGATGAAGAACTTCCCAATTCTTCTTTGCCAATGTTTCCTGCACAATTTTTGCGACGTGCGGACGAGCGTTGTCGTGGAGAAGAATCACACCTTGAGAAAACTTGCCTGGTCGCTTAGCATTGATGGCCTTATGCAGCTTGTCTAAAGTGTCTTTATAATGGGCGGCATTGATGTTGACACCAGGTTCCTTAAAATCGGCCAACAAAAGCCCTTCATGGTAAAAAAATTCGTTCACCATAAC
>NZ_JBXEJO010000235.1:0-489 GCF_056837965.1 Bradyrhizobium ferriligni | reverse complement strand
GAGATGTGTAGTGAATGTTACAATAGCTGGAGACTGAATGTCAGCAAAGTTTAACTGAAGTCAGCACTATGGCCCTGCATTTTTCTTTTACTGTTAGGCCTCTGACATTGTGCAAGAAACATGTGGGACCAATAGCAAAACACCACAGCCCCACCGTTACATAATCAAGTACAATACTTGTGCACATCAAGTTAGAAGCCATTAAACTGAAAGATTGGATATAACTTGACGTTCTAATGTAAACTATGTAAATGTAACATTACAACTAATGTTCTGGATATGTAGTTTTGTAAATAACATAAACCACAATTACTGTTTTCAAGGTGTTGCAAATTTATAAATATAATATATCACAGCCAGATACAGAGTTTTGCAAGGTGCAGAAAATTATGGTACTAGCAACTGTCAGTTTGATGTTTCTGTACTAGCTATTGATCTCTAGATGCCCGCTGAGAGACTTGTGCAGACACAGCCACTTCGAGATACTGT
>NZ_JBXEJO010000234.1:0-492 GCF_056837965.1 Bradyrhizobium ferriligni | reverse complement strand
GTAGTAGAGTTGCTGATGCTAGAGTTCTCATGTGATTTCTGTTGCTTTAGAAGTTTTATATAGTCTGGAGAACAATCTGACATCATGTAAAAATATGTAGATTCTTGCATGCCGGGAAATGAGTCACATACGAACATTTCAGGAGAAGGCAGATTGCTTGACACAGGTTTGTCTGTACCCTCCAACGATTTATTTTGTTGATCGAAATTAGGACAACATGTCCCGTATATCAGACATGTTGCGTCACAGTCACAGATGAAACAGGACGACGACGTTCGACATTCTGAAATACTGACATTGATGACGTTCCCATTTTTACAGACACGACCGCAATAAATCCGATAAAATTCAAGCCAATTGTGAGAAGACAGGTTCCACGTGACATTCTTTTGCCAAGTTTGAATGACAAGAGCATTCAGCAAAGCTGATATAAATATGGAAGAGCACAGAGAAATTAACGATATGCGCAACAACATTATAATATTTACATAT
>NZ_JBXEJO010000233.1:0-495 GCF_056837965.1 Bradyrhizobium ferriligni | reverse complement strand
AACCATGCCCGCCGTACGTCACGCCATCGTTGATCTCATCCTTCGACCGCCGTCTCAGCAGTGCCCGTATTGCCGAAAGCAAATCCTTGAAAAACAGTGGCGCAAACCAATTCTGCCAAAGTAGTGCTAGGGTGTGTACCTATAAACTCGGCGGCGTCATGTGACTGGGTGACTACGTCAGCTTTGCTAATAGCGACCAGGTCCGTGCGGCAGCGCAGTATGTCGCGAAGGGGATGGACGTTACTAGCACGAGGTCTAGAGCCATCGGCAACGCACTACTTGTTCGGCATGGCGACGCAATTTAGACCATCCAGCATCCGGTGCGGCCAGCAATTGCACCCCGCTCGCGGCCCTGAGCGCCAGGATTGCGTGTGTGCTTCTTGCTCAGGCAGCGAAGATGAAGCGTGTACCTGTGTAGGAGCGCAGGAGCTTGTTCGGCATCTCGGCCTTTGCCATTTCGTAGAACGGCTCACCAGTGCAGTGGAGTGGAATGAC
>NZ_JBXEJO010000232.1:0-495 GCF_056837965.1 Bradyrhizobium ferriligni | reverse complement strand
ATTTCATGTAGAAAGTACAACATGAAAATCAACACACAAAAAACCGAGACCATGAAAATCAGCAGAACACCAAGCCAAGCAAACATACAAATAGATAACACCACAGAAAAGCAGGTTGTTTCTGAATTCAAATATTTAGGAAGCATTTTCACAGAGGACGGAAAACTCGATAGAGAAATAGAGACAAGGTGTCAAAAAGCAAATGCAGTGACCTACCAGCTGACACCATTACTACAACACCCAAAGATCAAGATGGAAGTGAAAAGACAGATGATAAAAAGTATTTTCTTACCAACACTTTGTTACCAGTGCCAAACTTGGTCTCTGACAGTAACATACCAAAGAATGCTCACCACATGTGAAATGAAATGCTTGAGGAAGGCAGTGGGGATCACTAGGAAAGATAGACTACAAAACAAGGACATCAGACGCAGAGTGGGCATAACTTCATGCACCGAATATTTTGAAAGACAACAAATGCAGTGGTTTGGACAT
>NZ_JBXEJO010000231.1:0-498 GCF_056837965.1 Bradyrhizobium ferriligni | reverse complement strand
CATCATCACCAACAAACACCCCCACATAACTACAACAAACCCTTCGGCTTTTAAACCCTTTAAACATGACAATGGATATTTTCATAAACAGAGAGAAAGTAGAAAATAAGATCAGTTTTCAATTATTTGGTTCACTGCTAACTACAGATGGAAATTAGATGAAGGAAATTAAAAGAACAAACAATGCCTCACCAAAAAGAAATAATAATAATAATTCCTCTCGTACCGTTATACGTTACATAGGGCCTGCGGGGGACTGCCTAGAGTAGTTGATAGTAGCTCGGCCTGCTAGCTGTGAGACGCCTCATAGCTCGGGTTCGAACCTACTGTCCGGCATTTGTTCGAGTCCCCTGGTCTTACTCAGGACGATAACGTGAGTACCTCTGAAGTCGGAGAAAATCTGCCTGTATGGCGAGGGAATACTAATTACGAGTACATTGAGCACACGGCTGCCAGTGTAAAGTAATTTACATTGTGCACGCTGCTGCCACTGTCTCT
>NZ_JBXEJO010000230.1:0-501 GCF_056837965.1 Bradyrhizobium ferriligni | reverse complement strand
GTTTGAGACGGATAAGCGTAACAGCGTAAGCGTTCGCCTCGACTCAAGAAGATTATGGGTTCAATACTCCACTCGACGTCACACACGTGCGGAAAGGAATTGGTCCTTCTACCTCCTGCACACTAGGTTCAAGAACAGTGGTTCCCATAGGGTATGCCCAGACGCACCAGTGTTCCGGGTGACATTCCTAGATGCTCCCAAGAAATCACAGATCATGGGTCGACAATGCGGTGCCAGTGGGCACCAGGGTAAAAAATCGCCAAGACACATCAGACCAATGCTTCTCATAGACAGAAATTAAATGATGAATAAAGGTAGGTAGCATTTTCTAATTATTTCTGTATTTCTTGCATTTTATTTTTTCAGTTTTTGTGTATAGTGCGCCTACGATTTTTTGGTAGGACTTCAAGTGTGCCACGACTTTAATAAGTTTGAAAACCACTGCTGTAACTGAAGAGAATTTTTCTTATCTTCTTCTTTGAACGCTCCATATCGACCACT
>NZ_JBXEJO010000229.1:0-501 GCF_056837965.1 Bradyrhizobium ferriligni | reverse complement strand
CTTGTAGAGTTTGACCAGTACTTGAGTATGGCATAACAGTCTGGGTCATAATCTTCAAGACACACTTCATAAAGCTAAGCCGAGTGTTAAGTCAGGCCTCACGGATCATCACTGAAATCATAAGTCTACCCACATAGGAGTACAGGAGACGACCATAGAATTTCGTCCAATGGAGGGCAGACGGAACATGAAGGTACTTCAGCGATGAGAAAGATGCAAGAGACTGATGAACCATCCAATGGGGAAAGAACGGCGCGCAAGGAAAGAACGGCGCGCCAGATTAGTGAGCTGGCACTAATCAAGATCCTTCCCCACCTCCTCTTGGTGACCCTGGTAACAAACATTGGTTCCGGTCTGGCTAAGCGGGCAGGGTAGTAGTTCAAGCACAGAAAAGCAATGCAGGGCCAAAAATCCCTGAACAAAATGTACGCATCTCCTGGCTGATGTCCAATTAAAAATGCCCAAGTGTTGCAGAAACGTAAGAAAACAGCAGTGTATGAG
>NZ_JBXEJO010000228.1:0-505 GCF_056837965.1 Bradyrhizobium ferriligni | reverse complement strand
TTCGTACTCTGTATCACAATAATCTTTAGCGTCTGCTCGATGGTAACCATGGATACGACAGTCTGGTGTAAACTTTGGCCTTTCCTTGTCTTCGTTACTAAAATAATTTCGCAAAAACAAAACAATTATTTGCTGTAATATTTTGTTTCACTTTTGTGTGGAAATCTCTCAATCACTTTCTCTCTCTCGCTCTCTCTCGCATTCTCTCACTTTCTTAAATACAGATAAGAACAGAAAAACGAGCAAAAGATGAGGGATATAATATGAACATCTCTGTGGCGAAAAGGTTAGGTCCCAGAGAAGTATACATTCCCAACGTCTCTCGTGCCAAAGGTACCAGGTTTGCTCCCTCGTGGAGCCATCTGGATATTTCTCCAGAGATCCCTGATCTCAGTGTAGATGAAATCGAGTTCCTAGTCCTATCGGAGACTGATGATGAAACTTAGGTCCCGAATTCAATTTGAGCATTTAAAAGAACCCATGGCAGTTTCATGTATTTGATATG
>NZ_JBXEJO010000227.1:0-508 GCF_056837965.1 Bradyrhizobium ferriligni | reverse complement strand
ATCTGGATATAAGAGACAGTTTGTCTTCTTGTCTTCATCTTCGATCTCTCCATATCGACCACTTGTTAACCACTCTTTGTGATTTATATGTGATCCGAGCCTAAGAGCGATTGTACGTTGTGCCAGTTGTGCACCTACTCTCTCTTGCGATCCCCCTAATGCACCTACAAGAACATCTGATTTCTGCTACGCTTTTTATTTACTAGGGTAACTTTCCTAGGTCCTACATCTGTCGCCACTTACGACATGCCCTGTAGGTCGCAGTGGTACTATTCGTTGCTTCCTTTGTGGGCCCTGGCACAACATGGGTGCAGGGTTCGAATCTGGACCGCATTGTTCTGTTCACCTGTGCATTTTTTCTAGAGATCCCTAGGATTGTTGCAGGAGCTACAGAGTTTTTGCAATACTCTCTGCCATTTCCGCAGTAAGGGTGTGCGCCATTTGGGGTAAAACCCGGTGCAATGAAATCAATACATGGTTAAAGACCCTTTTTTTGTTGTCTACAAGC
>NZ_JBXEJO010000226.1:0-527 GCF_056837965.1 Bradyrhizobium ferriligni | reverse complement strand
GTTGAGGGATGCCTGTAAAAGGATAATATATTTTTGCCTAAGCTGGTCTCGAACCCCAGAGTATCCATGTCATGTAGTAACTAGTGCAGCTTACTATCAACTTTGATATCGACGACCTCCGATGTCATATCCTGTACCCTGTGTACAGCAAGAATTTTTGCCTAAGATGGTCTCAAACCCCAGAGTATCCATGGCATGTGGTAACTAGTGCAGTGTACTATCAATTTCACTATCGACAACCTCTACTGTCAAAGAGTGTTAAGCGTAACTCTATTTCAACTTTATGTCATAGTTGACACATAAGGCATTCACAAGTGATCCCCATTGCTGCTGGTCTGTTGATGTCAGTCCACATTCATTTATTTATCTTTCCACTGTCCTCCAGATTTCATTTGGTCTGTCCTCTTCTTTCCGTTTGCTGAGAACTGTCTATGCAGGATCCTGGTGACATTCTCATCATCAAAGCACTACGGACAGGTTCATGGTGCTCTGATCTACTCTCAAATATTTTTCCCAGCATATAAAGA
>NZ_JBXEJO010000225.1:0-534 GCF_056837965.1 Bradyrhizobium ferriligni | reverse complement strand
GAGAGAGAGAGTTGTGGAAAAAGGGAGAGGAGAAAATACAGCGAGGAAGAGAGAGAACCTATGGATATCTTTATGACCTTAAGTCTTCTAGTGTTGTCTTATCCACATTTTCCATGAAGTGATGTGGGGAGATTCAGTTTTCTATTCTGTTCCAGCTCAGGATATAAAAAAAACCACCAAAAAAACCACACTATGCATGAATTCACTACCAATGACACTGCAGAAATGAGTACTCCACTGATATATTGAACCAATACTTATGTATGGCAGCGAATCATGGACAATGAACAAGCAATCAATAAGATCATTGGAAGCCACAGAGATGTGGTTTTACAGAAGAATACTGAAAATTCCATGGACAGCAAAGAAAACAAATGATGAGATTTTAAATCAGGCCTGCACACAAAGAAACATCAAAAGAATAAGAATCAGACAATCAAGGTTCTTCTGGCATATACTGTGAAGTGAGGGTTTACAACGTGTGGTGATAGGTAAAATTCAGGGAAAGAGAAATCATGGAAGACAGAGGGATAT
>NZ_JBXEJO010000224.1:0-540 GCF_056837965.1 Bradyrhizobium ferriligni | reverse complement strand
CGTGTGGACCAGCGCGCAGCTCAGCACCCAGCATACTCATCGGCTCAAGAGAAAGGGCTCAAGAGAGAGCATGCACGGGTTCCGAATTTCGCCCCGCGAGGGTAGACGTCTTTTCGATCGCGCGTGCAATTCAACCCGACCCCCAGCATACTCATCGGCTCAAGAGAGAGAGAGGGATCAAAAGAGAGCATGCACGGGCTCCTAGTTTTGCCGCACGCGGTTCCACGTTTATACTTCCAGCTTTTCCCATCGGCCGAGAGAGACGAGCATTAATAGTCACTGGGAGTTCGCTCGTCTGTGTTGCGAGCGGATCCCATCTAGCGTGACTACCTTTGCATCTCTACTTGCCCCAGAGTAGCTCTCCCACGGCATTTGCCCTCTTAGCCCAACCGAAACTACCGTCTGTTACCAGGGTCATCACGTGGAGGTGAGGGCAGGGGATTAGCGCCAGATCACTAATCCTGGTGCGCCGTTGTTTTCTTGCGCCTTTGACCCCTAAAGTTCTCTTATGATCTGTATCAAATGTAATGGGAATCCCAT
>NZ_JBXEJO010000223.1:0-554 GCF_056837965.1 Bradyrhizobium ferriligni | reverse complement strand
CGGGTCGCCCTGGCACTTGCTACCCCCGGTCTCGCCGACGGGCAGGGGCGCAGGCGCGGAGTGCGCCATGCACCCATGGAAGCAAAAGGAAGAATGATCATGTCGGCCAAATCAGTTGAAATCATTCCCGTGAGCGGGACGGAGGTTCTCATTCCGCTCAACAAGCTCAAGAAATCGCCGAACAATGCGCGCAGGACGCCGCACAGCGAGGCGGCGATCGAAGCTTATGCAGCGAGCATCGCTGCGAAGGGCATCCTGCAAAATCTGGTGGTCGAGCCCGAGTTTGACGGAGAGGGGACGGCCACCGGGTTCTATTTCGTGACCATCGGGGAGGGCAGGCGGCTCGCCCAGCTGCTGCGGGTGAAGCGCAAGGAGATCAAGAAGAGCGAGCCGATCCGCTGCATCGTCGATACCGCGAACGACCCGCACGAGATCAGCCTGGACGAGAATGTCACCCGGGAAAACATGCATCCCGCCGACCAATTTGAAGCGTTCAGGAAGCTCGCGGACGAGCGCGGCCTCGGTGCGGAGGAGATCGCGGCCCGCTTCGGCGT
>NZ_JBXEJO010000222.1:0-562 GCF_056837965.1 Bradyrhizobium ferriligni | reverse complement strand
ATATAACGCAGGACCTACATAATGGGACAAGAGGAATATGTAGTTATATAACACTGCCATATAACGTTCATCCTCCATGACACAGCTAGATGACACAATTAGAGGCACATGGATGTCGTTGACAATGAGAGAGCAGACAGATTGGCTAGCTCTGCCACAATATCAGGGAGCCAGCCAATAGATAGAGATGACATTTTGAACGCCCTCAACGTGTGGCCTTAAAGAAGAATTTCATTTAGTTAAGTTTAATTTAGTAGTCGATACGTGCCCCGATCTACCCCTCAGTATGTCTCTCAGCGTGTGGCGACTAACGACACCGGTTCTTTGTTGGTTTACTATTCTTCTTTGGCTACCAGCATAGTGTTCTTGTCTAGCTACACCACACTTGACTTGGAATTCTTGCAGTCTGGTTAGTGTTGTAGATTCACCACTATTACATGAATCATGTACACGTCCTCTCTTTATTAGGGAGTTTAGAATATTAGCTTGGTCCATTGCTCGACCGCTATATTAGGGAGTTTAGAATATTAGCTTGGTCCATTGCTCGACCGCTATATTAGGG
>NZ_JBXEJO010000221.1:0-564 GCF_056837965.1 Bradyrhizobium ferriligni | reverse complement strand
GCTGATAACACGGTGCGCTAGTGGCAACGGACCGTGGAAATTCCGTGGTTTGATGCCAGCTTTGTCCAACATACTTGGTGCTCAAACGATACGAAATTGGACTACAGAAAACTCTGATTCCTTACTTTTACGATTTAAGTTACGGGTACCTCTGAAGACTGCGTAAGACTTGCGTGAATGGCTAGTGTCACTGGTTATAAGAAAAGCAAGACTTTACGCAAAAATCAGAAAACGGTGCCGTATTAGGCGCCATAGCTTAGCCTAAATTCATTGCAGGTAAATAAAATAACAGCAACAACAAATAAACATAATCAAGCAATACTACAGGGTGTTCAACATAAAATTATCCCAATTTACAGGCCTTTATTAGTCAATTGGGCTACTTTTATCTTGAACACCCTGTATAATGATAGTCCTCATATAACTTAAACGCCTGTGTGTTGCCAGGGCTCGCAAGGGGAGCAAAGAATAGTAACACTGTGACCTACAAAACATGTAAGAGGTGACTGAGGTAGGAGACTAGCGAGGCTACCCTAGTAAATAAAAAGCGTCACAGAAATTGAA
>NZ_JBXEJO010000220.1:0-541 GCF_056837965.1 Bradyrhizobium ferriligni | reverse complement strand
GGTGTGATGTTAACCACATCACCCATCGTGTGCCGGCGGTCAATGAAAAATACACGCCTAACGCTGTACTACCTAATATACCTCAAGGAATGTAAAATGGTTCCTTTACTTTTACTGAAGGATGTCCCACAATGGTTATGAGTACTTAAGAGCTGTGTAATCTCTACATTAATTTATAAACTTTGATCAAAGATGCAAGGCGTTATGTGAATAAAGAGCTATGTAAAGTACCCTTTTTCCTAGCATGACTATGGAGATTACCGCTGTCTCCAGTGCTCTCTCATGGGTGACTGAACAACAGGTAACCTATGCGATTATCATATCAGACTCGATGAATATGCTTCAAATGATTGAATCTGGAAGTATGCGCGTGGAATGGGTGGACATCATTCGGAGATCACATCTCAAGAAAATGACTTGGCTGTACACACCTGGACATGCTGTAGTTCAGGGTAACGAGCGTGCTTACTGTCTTGCAAATAATGCCCCGACTCAAGAAGCATGGACAGAGCCGTCATCATCCTGTCTCTTATACCCATCT
>NZ_JBXEJO010000219.1:0-568 GCF_056837965.1 Bradyrhizobium ferriligni | reverse complement strand
GTGTGTGCAAGGTATACTTGCACTTGTGGGAAGTTTTACTGCCTTTTTAGTTTGTTGTTTCTGTTATGACGCCATACACTGACTATGAAGCGCACACAAAAGCCCGTTCTAGTGATTTCTTTTTATCCTGAAGCTGTGAGATACAATATATATATATGGTCTTTTTTGTCTTTACAGACGGTCAATAGGCAAGTGTTTTACTGGGACAATTTCTGAGTTTTCGCTTTTCTCTCTTGTTGTTTAGCTCATACATAAGTCTCTTCTCAAAAGATTCTCCGCCCTTTCGCAAGTTGGCTTTCCACACAACTCTGTTATCAGCTAGTCTTTCCCATGTTAGTTAGTCTTTCCTCTTGGGCCTGTGGCCGGCGTATAGGGCAGAGGTCATAGTTCTCCATGTCTCGCGGTTCGTTGCTATCTGTTTTAGGTCTTTAATGTTTACTAGGCCCATCGTTGAGCCTTCTCTGGTGATGGTTCTACGCAGAGTCTCTCTTGGTCTTCCTCGTTTTCTTTTTCCCTCTGGTGTCCATATGATTGCTAAATAAAATCTTGCATAGGTAAACGTATAAAC
>NZ_JBXEJO010000218.1:0-570 GCF_056837965.1 Bradyrhizobium ferriligni | reverse complement strand
GGCCAGGCTCATTCTGTGAATCTCAGTTGCATATTTAGGGTCCTGGCTGAGAGCTTTCCACTTACGTGTATGGGAGATCTTCATGTGTTGGTAAAGTAGGTTCATTCTGTCCACACTGTAATCACAGAACCAGCACTGAGATGTCAGCTTACTTCCATGCAACTCATGATGCCGCTGGAAAGTTGCAAAGTTAGCGGAGGAAAAGCTGCACTTTTCACAATTGTATCTCTTACTACCTCGCTAATCGTCAAGTTTATTACCAACTATCTCTTGCACTTTAGATGTCAATATCTCATCAGACTTATCAATCAACTGGTGATTTCTTTTTTCAGCAATTTGCTGTTTCAGAATGTCAATTGGTTCTTTAGTGTAAAGTTTCTTAGCTGGTAACTTCTGAGTCAAAGATGATTTGGGTAGATGATTCTGACCTGCGATAAGCATATGAACATCCTGCTCTTTCAGCTGGATGGGATGTGCCTGGCTGGCATGCTTGTATACAGCAGTCAAGTTGACAAACTCTGCAGGGCACCACTCACATTTAAACTTGTTCATGTTTGGACTCTGTTGGCC
>NZ_JBXEJO010000217.1:0-574 GCF_056837965.1 Bradyrhizobium ferriligni | reverse complement strand
GTCTTAGTATCTTCCATAGGCTGTCTCTGTGGACGCTGTCGAATGCCTTTTCAAAATCTATAAAGTTGATGTATATAGTCCTTTGCCACTCGCTACATTGTTCTAAAATGTTACGCAGGGTAAATATATGTTCATTTGTTCCTCTTCCTTTCCTAAATCCTGCTTGCTCCATTCGTAGACACTTATCTATTGCTTCTTGTATTCGCATTATGACAATTTTGCAGAATATCTTACTTGGGATTGAAAGCAACGTGATTCCTCTCCAGTTATTGCAATCTGTTAGGTCTCATTTCTTGGGGATTTTCACCACAGTACCCCTAGTCCAATCCTTAGGCAATTCTTCTTTCTCCCAGATATCTGCAAACAGTGGCTCTAATATGTTTGCAGCTAAGATGGGATCGATCTTGAAAAGCTCTGCTGTCATTTCATCATTTCCCGGTGCTTTGTTGTTTCTCAGGGATCCAATAGCTTTTACTATTTCTTGCTTTTCTGGCAATTTTATCATTATTAACCCTTCCATTTCTTAATTTATTCCTTTTAACACCGATCCAATTTATAGTGCAATGTATAGACG
>NZ_JBXEJO010000216.1:0-584 GCF_056837965.1 Bradyrhizobium ferriligni | reverse complement strand
ACATTTAATCGATCTAGTCTCCTATCGCACAGCCATCAACAGATGCAAGAGAAAACAACTAAACTAGAAACAATCTCACAACAACTAGGTCTGAATATTCATCGAGAAAAACACACAAAGATCATGAGATTAAATGCTAATTCCAGTGACCCGAACATATTGAAAGGAGCACTGTTAAAAGAGAGATGGACACATTTACATATCTGGGAAGTGTCGTCAACATTCAAGGTGGTACAGATGAAGACGTTAGGGTTAGAATACAAAAGGCAAGATCAGCATTTGCCATTCTGAAGAACATATGGCGTTCAAGAATGATCAGGAATAAAACTAAGATAATGATATTTAATTCAAATGTCAAGTCTGTCCTTCTGTATGGAGCGGAGACAAGGAGAACGACTAAGGTGAACACCAAAAAGCTGCAGACATTCATCAATAGATGCCTACGCAGGATACTCCATTTGAGATGGTATGACTAGACCACAAACAGAGAACTGTGGGATAGGGCAGGACAACGGCAGGTGGAACAGGGGATAATGAGCAGAAGGTGGCGATGGATAGGACACACACTGTAGAAACTCCCTGAC
>NZ_JBXEJO010000215.1:0-596 GCF_056837965.1 Bradyrhizobium ferriligni | reverse complement strand
CTATTAGAGCAAACAAAATGGCTATGGTATGGACTTCCTATAATTTGGTTCTTCTTCTTCATCATTCACTTTAGAATAACCATTTATCAACCACTCGTGATTTGAATGTAATTATATTGTGCTGTGGTTTATAGGAAAGCTGTGATATTTGCATATTTCAGTCCAGCATATTTCAAATTCAGAGTATGCTTGCTTGCTAATTCTGTCCTGTAACAGTTTACATATTATCTCCAAGGCACAACTTGTCATTCTTCTCAATAAAAGCGGTCTATAGCACAGACCCAGACAGTGAGGTTTTTTCTATGAAAGTGTGCTCTCAGTAAGTGATCACACAAGTTGTTTGCATCTGGTATATTCTTCTTTCCTCCCCACGAGGTCATTACCGTGTAGTGGTGGGGAGCTTGCGTACCTCCATGATCCGGAAAGCTATGACAGGAGCTTTGCTCCTAGTAGGGACACCCATGTCAGAAAGGTTGAAGGATAGAGAGCAGACGAAATGTGGCCTCCTGGTCCTCCAGGTTGGGGGTTGGGCTTGGGACTAACGATCCCATCCTTTAAAAAAATTAAAGTTACGGAAACAACAACAAACATACAAC
>NZ_JBXEJO010000214.1:0-596 GCF_056837965.1 Bradyrhizobium ferriligni | reverse complement strand
GGTGGGGAGAGGGGTATGCCGCACACTCAAGTGAGCGACGTTCAGCGCAATCGCGCCAAGCAGCTCCGCCGAGCGATGACGCGCGCGGAGACGCTGCTGTGGCGTCATCTGAAAGCCGATCGTCTTGCGGGTCTCAACTTTCGCCGCCAGGCGCCGATCGGCAACTACATCGCCGATTTTGTCGCGCACTCGTGCAAGCTAGTGGTCGAAGTCGACGGCGAGAGCCACGATTTTGAGGAGCGTATCCGTCACGACGAACGGCGGGATGCATGGCTGAAGTCGCGCGGCTATCGCGTCCTTCGTTTCACCAACGACGACGTGACCAAAAATCTCGAAGGGGTCGTTCTCACCATCGCGGAAACAGCTGAGCAAGCGGCACCCCTCTCCCTAACCCTCCCCCGCAAGGGGGGAGGGAACCCTACCGCTGGTAGCTCCCTTACATCTGATGCCGATGGAGCGGAGAAGCTGTAATGCTGCGCGAAGAGGTTCTAAGGGCAAGTGAGGTGAGCACGCGGGTCAGGCTCCCTCCCCCACGCAACCGGGGTGTACCCCGGTTGCGCATTGTCAATTTGCGCAAGTCGGGCAGGCCCGACTTG
>NZ_JBXEJO010000213.1:0-596 GCF_056837965.1 Bradyrhizobium ferriligni | reverse complement strand
GACATGTAAGACGTGAGAATTAAATATAAGACAAACTGAAATAAGTTAAACGTTTTTTATATCTCGTACCTAGGAAAAAGTATAGTATAGTATAGTAACATATGATGGACGATAAGAAACCAATATTAGGGAAAGAATATGGATATGTCTTATCACGTGAAACAAGGAAACATTAACATCCCAAAAAGTAAATGAAATATAAAGAATTATATGCTAGGTATATCTCCATTACTAACTAGGTACTGGAACAGTTAACATCACTGTTGTCACATAAAGAGATACCGTTAAAAACTAAAGCAAATCTTATAAGAACGATTTTTTTTGCCAACACTATGTTACCAGTGTCAAACATGGCCAATAACAGCAGCTAATGAGTGGGAAATCATAACGACGGAGATGAAGTACCTTAGAAGAGCTGCAGGTGTGACAATAAGAGACAAATTAGAAATGAATAAATCAGAAGGAGGCTGGATGTGAAACCATTCATGCAATTCATAAAAGAAAAACAGGTTAAATGGTTTGGACACCTGACAAGAATGACCTGGTATCTGTCTCTTATACACATCTGACGCTGCCGCCGATCGCATAAGTGTAAA
>NZ_JBXEJO010000212.1:0-611 GCF_056837965.1 Bradyrhizobium ferriligni | reverse complement strand
ATAAGAGACAGCCACAAGAAGCACCTGAAGATTGAAGGAATGTAATAATAGTTGCCAGTTGAAGGACGAAAGGTAGCAAAAGGATTGTATGAAATATAGTTTACTAGCTGTACTGAGTCACACAGGAAACATATTTGATAAAATGATTGGAAAAATGGCTGTGAAATACTATCCAGTCACATCATCATCATCAGGTGCCGTCTCCACATCGAAGGTTGGCTGCAATGAATCTCCAGCATCCTCTGTCTTTCGCCTTGGTGTTGCACACTGCCAGACTGTAACCTGTCCATTTCTTAAAGTTTCCCTCCCACTTATCTCTCGGTCTTCCTCTTGCTCTTCTCCCCTCAACTTTCCCCTCTAGTAAATGTTTTATCATGGTGTCATGTCTTTTTATGTGCCCAAAATACTTTACTTGTCTGAATTTTATTTCTCTTAATAATTGTTTCTTCATGCCTAGTTTTCCTAAAACTTGTTTATTTGTCGGTTTTTCTGTCCATGAAACTCTGCCTATTCTTCTATATATCCACATCTCAAATGCATCAATTCTGTCTTCTAACTGCTTGTTCATTGTCCATGTTTCCGAGCCATTCATTAATATAGGATATATATAG
>NZ_JBXEJO010000211.1:0-621 GCF_056837965.1 Bradyrhizobium ferriligni | reverse complement strand
ATCTCGGCGTCATCGAGGACGACAAGCACGCCGTCCAGATCGCCGACGAGATCGGCTACCCCGTGATGATCAAGGCCTCCGCCGGCGGCGGCGGCAAGGGTATGCGCATCGCGCATTCGAAGGCGGAGGTCGCCGAAGGCTTCAACCTCGCCAAGGCCGAGGCGAAGTCGTCGTTCGGCGACGACCGCGTCTTCATCGAGAAGTTCATCGTCGATCCCCGGCACATCGAGATCCAGGTGCTCGGCGACAAGCATGGCAACGTGATCTATCTCGGTGAGCGCGAGTGCTCGATCCAGCGCCGCAACCAGAAGGTCATCGAGGAGGCGCCGTCGCCGCTGCTCGACGAGACCACCCGCCGCAAGATGGGCGAGCAGGCGGTCGCGCTGGCCAAGGCGGTGAACTACGATTCGGCCGGCACCGTTGAGTTCGTCGCCGGCCAGGACAAGAGCTTCTACTTCCTGGAGATGAACACCCGCCTGCAGGTCGAGCATCCTGTCACCGAATTGATCACCGGCATCGACCTCGTCGAGCAGATGATCCGCGTCGCCGCCGGCGAGAAGCTCGCGATCGCGCAGAAGGACGTGACGCTGACCGGCTGGGCGGTGGAATCCCGCGTCTATG
>NZ_JBXEJO010000210.1:0-625 GCF_056837965.1 Bradyrhizobium ferriligni | reverse complement strand
GAGCAAGACATATATTAGAGCCCCAGTTAAGCAATAGCCAGTTTGGGTTTAGGAGGGGTAAGAGCTGCACAGACGCAATATTTACACTAAGACAGATCTGCGAACAAACAATTGAATACAATCAAAGTAAACAGCTTATATTTATAGACCAAGAAAAGGCATTTGATAGAGTAAACAGGTGCAAACTATGGAAGATCCTTGAAGAATATGGCGTCCAAGGACAACTATTAGGTAACATCATGGCCTTATATCAAGATAGCCAGAGTACAGTAAGAACTACAGAAGGAATGACCGACTGGTTCTCCATTACATCAGGTGTCAGATAAGAATGTGTCCTCTCACCAACACTCTTTATCAAACATATGGATAAAATAACTCAAGATTCAATTTCAGATTACGGTAAAATAATGCTTTTTGCAGATAATCGGTGTCTGATACACCACAAAAAACACCATATTGACACATTGAACCAAAACTGTATAAATCATGACTTGAAAATCAATAACACTAAACCCAAAATAATAAATATATAAAGAAAACATAATAAACTAGACATTCATGTCACTGGCAATACAATCAACCAAGTGAAAGAATTCAAATAGGAAGCATATTCACAGAAGAC
Source organism: Bradyrhizobium ferriligni (assembly GCF_056837965.1). Classification (NCBI taxonomy): domain Bacteria; kingdom Pseudomonadati; phylum Pseudomonadota; class Alphaproteobacteria; order Hyphomicrobiales; family Nitrobacteraceae; genus Bradyrhizobium; species Bradyrhizobium ferriligni. Next base: position 3 of record NZ_JBXEJO010000210.1, on the reverse strand, counting down.
AGA
>NZ_JBXEJO010000209.1:0-629 GCF_056837965.1 Bradyrhizobium ferriligni | reverse complement strand
GTGTTCCTCGCCTAAAAGGGGACGAATTCAGAAATGGTGAAATCACTAGAAACGTCTGGTCAACCTGAATTAGTAATAACTATTATAAGAAAGAGTAGATTGCTGGTTGTATGAATGTTATATGATTGTATGATATTACAGCTGAAATCTTAGTGTTGGAACACACACAAATACCAACATCTCAGTTTGAGCAAATCAAAGTTGTTAGTTCTTGTGTCATTTTATTATCTAAATCAATAGGCTGGGGTATCTGTGGCGTAGAAGTTAGAGGCTCGCCTCTCGTTACAAAGGTACACAGTTCGCTCCCTCGTGGAGACATCGATATATTTTTTCCCAGATCCCTGATCTCAGTGTAGGTGAGATCGAGTTCCTAGTCCTATCGGAGACAGACGATAAAATGTAAGCATCATGTTCAAGTTGAACACATAAAAGAACCCTTGGCAGTTTAAAATAGAGAAGAGCAGGCTGGAAAGCCGCTGCCCGGGCAAAATTCATTAGAAAGATTACAAAATAAAATTCCTCCAAAATTGTTTCACCATTTTCAAAATGACATCAGGGACACTCGCCGGTGCTATGAAGTAATCATGGGTACGGTGGGCAAATAGACTTTGGGATGGCTGCTACAGCGG
>NZ_JBXEJO010000208.1:0-674 GCF_056837965.1 Bradyrhizobium ferriligni | reverse complement strand
GACAACATATTTAATCTTCCTGGATATGATGTTATTTTAGAGCCCATGCTTTATGATATGCAGGTATTATGTGATGTCTTTGTTTTGTCTTTTCTCAGTCCAGAATTTTCTACAAACATTTCTACAAACACGTTGTTTAAAAAGCTTCAATTCTTTTCATTAATGTGTGTGTGTGTTATGGTCCACTTTTCACGTCCATATAGTTCCACATGAAATATCTATGTTTTCAGAAGTTTTAATTGTATTTCTTTGCTTGTGTCATGCCATAGTGTCCTCGTCCTGACCATATATATATATATGTGTGTGTGTGTGTGTATACAAATAAGATTCAGACCTTTGTCAACGGATGTCTTTGGCGGATTCTCAGACTGAGATGGTATGATAGTTACAAACACAGACCTGTGGATAAGAACCGGATAGGAACCCATGATAACCCAGATCAAGGAGAAAATGATGATGGGTTAGGCATACCCTACGGAAGATACGGTCGAGTGTCACTAGACAAGCACTTGAGTGGAACCTGCAAGTAAGACGAAAAGAGGATGTCCTAAACAGACCTGGGAGACCATAAAGAGGACAGCCAGAAACCGAGAAGAGTGGCGAACAGCTGTTGATGTCCTATGCTCCATGAGGAGAGGAATAAGTACAACTTGGTACAAGTATATGATGTAGTT
>NZ_JBXEJO010000207.1:0-675 GCF_056837965.1 Bradyrhizobium ferriligni | reverse complement strand
AAAAGGTGGTGATACATGAGTTGGAAAGGCTTGGTGGCATGGAAGAGGGGTATAAGAAAACAGAAATGGGTTGACGCAGTCCAGCTCTGTTGTACTTCCTATAACCAATCAAATCTGATACCGTTAAAAAAAAAAAGTAAAGGAACCCTTTCATACCTCGTGGTATATAGGTCAATACAGTGTTAGGCCTGTATTTTTCATTGACCGTCGGCACACGATGGGTGATGTGGTCAGCATCACGCCGGCCGCCTTTACTTTCCCAGAGCATGTCTGGTACCCAGTTGAGGCTGGGTCGACCTGAGAGCCATCGCGGTCGGAAAAAATTCCAAGCGCATTGCGGGAGCTGAACCCAGACCACCATCCTTGAGAAGCGAGTTCACTAACAACTACGCAACTACGGTTCCCAAGGATAAAAGTCTCGAACAATATATATATAAAAGTGTCTATCTAACACAGAACAAAACGTCAAAGAGATTGAAGAAATGTCAAGATGAAACTTTTCTTACCTCATTATAATAATCGTTGAAAGTTTCGTTGACTGGACTTGTATATTCTACACAGTACGTCTTAGTGATATCAGCGGTAGAGGGATTGTAGACGGGGATTCCAGGAAAAGAGGTCGAGCAGTTGCGTGCAAAGTTCTCAAGGGTAGTCCAGTTCTGCACTGTGGAATCT
>NZ_JBXEJO010000206.1:0-677 GCF_056837965.1 Bradyrhizobium ferriligni | reverse complement strand
TGGCTGCTCCCTGGGCCGGCGATACGCCGGGCGCGACGCCCGGACGTGCTGCCGGCTGACCCGGAGCCGGGGTCGCGCCGGGCGCACCCATCGCCGCGCCCGGGGTTGCCGGCGTTCCGGGCGGTGTTGCCGGACGTCCCTGCTGACCTGGCGCCGGTGCCGTCGGCGTCGCGCCGGGTGCCGGAGGCGTTGTTGCGGCAGGCGGGGTGCCTGGACGCGCGGGCTGTGCGCCGGCTGCCGGAGGTGTCGGCGTCGGTGTCGCACCGGGAGCTGTCGCGGCGGGCGGTGTGCCCGGTCGTGCCCCTGCTGCCGGCGGCGTTGTCGTTGTCGAAGGCGTGGGCGTTGACGTCGCCGCGGGCGGCGTGCCCGGCGGTTGCTTGGCGCCGCCAGGACGTTCACCGCGTTCGCCACCCGGACGATCACCAGGGCGGCGTTCGGCCGGCGCCGTTGTCGGAGCGCCCGGCGTTGCGGGCGTTGGTGTCGGCGTTGCCGCCGCCGGCGGGGTGCCGGGCCGTGCTGCCGGCGCGGCGTTCGGCGTGGCGCCGGGCGTTGGCGTCGGGTGCGCGGGTCCTGCGCCAGGCGGCGGCGTGCCCGGTCGCTGCGGTGCTGCGGCCGGCGGCGGTGGAGTCGGCGTCGGCTGCGCGCTGACTCTTATACACATCTCCGAGCCCACGAGA
>NZ_JBXEJO010000205.1:0-678 GCF_056837965.1 Bradyrhizobium ferriligni | reverse complement strand
GGAGCAGAAAGTGAAAATGAAAGTGAAATTCCAGTTGATAAAAATCTGGTGATAAAATGTTCAGATAGGACGGAAAGTTAGATAGTCAGTTGAAGAGTCATGTCTAAGAGGAAGCAGACAGGCATAGATCTGGAAACAAAACTAAGAATTCTAAACGAAGTAGACCGTGGTGCATTGAAGAAAAAGACAATTGCTGAACAGTATGGAATTGCCAAGTCTACCTTATCCACAGTACTTAAAGACCGGGAAAAAATTCTTAATGCTGTTGCATTAGGTTCCGGTAACAAATCTAAGCGACTTCGTAGTGCTAAGTATGAAGATATCGAAACGCTACTTCTAGAATGGTTCAACCATATGCGCACTTCCAATGTACCTTTAAGTGGACCTATAATTCAGTCAAAAGCAAATGAGATTGTCAAAAATTTGGATATTCAAGATTTCAGCTGTTCCGCTGGTTGGCTGTACCGGTTCCAAAAGAGACACTCAATTTCATCAGTAGTGATTTGTGGTGAAGCAAATAAAGTTGATGAAGAAGAAGCAAACAACTGGTTGCATGGATTTTACGGAGTGAGAGAAAAGTATGCCTCGTGTGACGTGTACAATATGGACGAAACTGGACTTTTTTACAATCTTTTTCCAAGTCATACCCTCGGAATAAAAGGTGACAAGTGCCATGGT
>NZ_JBXEJO010000204.1:0-683 GCF_056837965.1 Bradyrhizobium ferriligni | reverse complement strand
AATAATAGTCGTTCATTGCAGGGCCGTGCGGTATATTTTTCAGTATGATGCTAGTCTTCGAAATGTTGCCACTTAAATGTTTTTCTTATGATTTTTTTTTAAAAATTGCACAAAATGGAAGAATCGTATACACCAATATTGGAATAACATAGACGAATATAGAAAAGCGATGCGTAAAGATTTTTAATTATTGAATGGTTCAAATTGTATGTTGATTTCTTTGCTTATGCGGTCGCCTCTCTGTATCATAGCACGGCACGGCTCTGGTTGATTGCAAGCGATGATGACATCTATAATGTTTTTCTAACTCAGGATAGGACATGATGATGCTCGTCCATCACGGGTGATGATGACCACAAATTTTCATCCAAGGGAATGTAGTTGCGTTATGTTTGTCTGTGTGTGCGTAGATGACTAGTGACGATGCAAGCCTGAAATGTTCTTTTGCAATGTGGGCTTGGAATAATCGCACTTGTGGGGATTTTTACTGCCATTCTAGTGTATTGTTTCCGTTCCATCCGTGCACTTCTACCTGCCTCGCAGGCCGAAGAAGTGTGCGCCATTCTGATCTGTCGTGAGCAATATTCTTCCAGTTGTAGACATCTATGCCAAAGGATTTCATCAAGTTCTTGAATGTGTCTTTGAATCTCTTAGTTTTTGACCACCCTGGGAGAGTTTACCTA
>NZ_JBXEJO010000203.1:0-696 GCF_056837965.1 Bradyrhizobium ferriligni | reverse complement strand
GTCATAAGACGGGAGCTCTTGAAAATGTTTGCGACAAATCAACTTGTTACTCTCAGGAAACTGAAATTAAAACTGCAATCAGATTGCAGCATAGACATTTCTAAAAGTACTCTATGAAAAATTGTAAGAGCCGCCGGCTTCACCTTCAGAAAAACTATAGGCGGCAGGAATATTATTTGTGAAAAGCCACATTTAATTGCTGCCCGAAGTAAATACCTGAGGCAGATCCGTGAGCGGCGGAGGCAAGGCTATGATATTGTATATTTGGACGAATCCTGGGTCAATGCTCACCACACCAATGCTAAAGAATGGCAATCAGTAGACGGTAAACAGAAAAGAAAAATACCAAGCAGCAAAGGCCAGCGTATTATACTAACACATGAAGAAAGTAGTGAAGAAGGTCTTGTCCATGACGCTGGACTTATTTTCCAATCAAAAAGTACCGACGGTAGGGACTACCACACAGAAATGAATGGACATATTTTCAGGCACTGGATGGAGAAAGATCTACTTCCAATTCTAAACAGACCATCATGCTTGGTAATGGATAATGCATCCTATAACAGCGCAGTATCAGCGGAACACAACGTACCAACTGCATCAAATACAAAAGCTCAAATTACGACTTGGCTTGCTAAGGAAAATGTCAGCTTCGATGATACATATTTGAAACCCGAGTTGTTGCACCTGGTGAGG
>NZ_JBXEJO010000202.1:0-698 GCF_056837965.1 Bradyrhizobium ferriligni | reverse complement strand
ATCATGGACAGAGAAAAGAACAAATGCTTCTGTTCTGCAACAGCTTGATACTAAAGAGAGTTGGCTATTAAAGAGCATAAAATCAAGGAAAATTAAATATTTCTGACACATCAAACGACATGAGTGCCTAGAGAAGATAATTTTGAAGGGAATGGTGCCTGGAAGAAGAATGAGAGGAAGACCTAGAAGACGATGTGTGCAAGATGTCATTGACGATCTGAGAATGACTGCTGCTGACGCCGGCCAACTTGCACAGAACAGTTTTTCAGGACTGCTGTCATGGGAGCCAAGTTCCGGAAGGGACAAGCTACTTGATGATGATGAGTATAATAAAAACTTACTATGCGTTTTCATGGTTGCCGGGACAAGTCATGTATGGGAGTCTTGAGGCAAGTGGTTCTATCTGTTTCATAAATTCATCTCCAACTCTAGCATTGTCCTGTTAACCAAAAATATTAGAGCTATTAAACCAAGTGTTACTTTAAGCATGTAAAGTTTGTTGGTGCCTGGCATTAACATTTTTGTGTATACCTGGAAAGTACAATACCGGAGGACGGTGATTCAGAAAAGAACATTATTTGAAAAATCAAGAAAACATGTAAACTTTTGCCCTGCTCCACAAAATGTGGAAGCCAAAGGGTTAAATCTTAAACAAAGCTTAAAATATATAGAAACAGTGTCATGGGAGTGCTATTGTT
>NZ_JBXEJO010000201.1:0-731 GCF_056837965.1 Bradyrhizobium ferriligni | reverse complement strand
GAGTATATCAATGACAAATTCTAAAACACTTAGTTGTACCAAATTATCTTGTTTTTAATACCACTCTAATATGTGCTGTTTTTGCTCAGAAGAATGTAGTTTTTAAGGTACAGGTGGCAAGGGTTCAAAGTGTTCATAAAAAGAAAATGGCTGATAAATAATAGTGTATCTGAATATACTATCAAAGCAAGCGACAGAAAATATTGGCAGATCCATCAAAGCCAACTTCTGATGGAGAGACATCACTTGTTATGTTATGCGATCGACGTCATGGCACATTGGGCATTCCCATTCGTGCTCTGTCCTCCGCTGCAGCAGCCATCCCAAAGTCCATTTGCTCACCGTACCCATGAGAAGTTGATTAGTATATCTTCTCTCTCTACCACGAAGATGACACTGTCTGGTATGTCCAAACTTAACTCTTAATTATTGCTCTCATTCCAGCATCTGAGACTCGCCCATTTATGATATTGACTCTGTCCATACTTCTGCCAGCTTGAATCGGGACACTGAATGCTAGAAAGTCAGCACATTCATTGTCCGGCACTCCAGCATGTCCAGGTGTGTACAGCCAAGTCAATTTCTTGAGATGTGATCTCCGATTGCTGTCCACCCATTCCGCTCACAGACTTCCAGATTCAATCCTTTGAAGTATATTCATAGAGTTTGATTGATTTTTGCATGAACGTTTGCTTTCTTTATCATTAGTGTCTCTCGCCATTCGCGCGACC
>NZ_JBXEJO010000200.1:0-735 GCF_056837965.1 Bradyrhizobium ferriligni | reverse complement strand
AGTAATAACATATAATGAAAATCTTACATCACTACAAGTTTGGGTGGGAAAAAAAATACTGTAAGAAGGTCGCCGCTCATACCTATATAAAAATGTAAAAATCAATAATTTCTGTCAAGTGGATGATTTTATATCGGTCGGTAAAGATGTTCACGAATTTTGGAACGAACTATAACATTTGACAAACATGCCCCAAACCACCTCTAACTTCATCTTTTATTATGCGTTTGTAGCTTAAGTGGTAGTGAGCTCGATCCCAACCCAGCGTACCTGGTTCAAACTACGCGGCGGGCAGTTTGGAAAACGGTAGAAAAAGACACCCCCGTTCAGAAAGCGTCAAACTACTGAACGTATAAGTGGTGCCTAGAAAATCAACGACTCGTTTATTGTGGTTGATGGCTACGTCCTTTGGGATATGCCACGATTTTCATTTCATAGTAAGTCTAGGAGGAAAAAAAAAGTGTACCTAAGAAAATTGGACGCAAATTGGGAATGTGTTGTGTAATAAACATCACGTGATATCCGGGTATTATTCAATGATGTAGATCATAGGTTCCCAACGGGGCGGTCCGCCCCCCGGGGGGAGGTGAGAAGTTGCAAGGGGGCGCTGGGTTGAAAAGTAAATTTTGGGGGACGTTGAGGACCATCCGCCGCCCCTCTAAGCTGAAAATTTAAAATCACGCGAGTCCTGCCCACGCACAACGATTAATAATGCAATAGACAGAATCTATGCAT
>NZ_JBXEJO010000199.1:0-758 GCF_056837965.1 Bradyrhizobium ferriligni | reverse complement strand
ATCTAGATCTGTGTCGCAAACTTTCCCTGTATAGAGAAATTCAGTGTTAAGGTAGGTCACAACTGTCGCAATACAATGACAATGAAGATATTTACAACTAATAAAACAGAATTAATGGCTAATATATTTGTCAATGACCACAACAGCAGTCTCCAATAACATAAGGCTGAATAGCTTAGCCGACAAATCGGAAATTCCTGTTAAATGGGGAGAGGGCTGCTTTTTGTATATGTTTGATAGAACACTGCAAGATTTTTTGCAATTTTACTCAGTTCTGTGAGTCTATGGTTATTTATTGGTGAAAAATATTCATAATATTGATAGTCCTTAGTGTTAAACTAAACTTGTTACATAATATAACCTTGATTTAGCATGCTGTGTTGATTTTAAAATGAATTCGTCTATATACACCAATGCTAGAATGCGAGGTCCCGTGGTGTAGTTGGGGTCTGATTTCCCATAATTCTTACCTGAGTCCGAAGGCCCATAAGTTTATAGTTGACTCTGGCTCAGTCAAAGAACTAAGTGATCGCAAGTCAACCTTAACCCAGTTGTCCCATAATTCCGAGAGTGTAGTAATCCAGTGGACACCCTCACACTGCAAGCTCAAGGGGAATGAAGATGCTGACAGACTGGCTAAAGAGGGAGAAGGATTCTCAAGATGACAACCTGGTCAGCTAGGAAGAGGCCAGAAACCATCTACTGAGGGCACTATAAGGCAAAACGCGAGAAAGAATACCCAAAACACAATATAGATG
>NZ_JBXEJO010000198.1:0-774 GCF_056837965.1 Bradyrhizobium ferriligni | reverse complement strand
GTTACTAACAGCACCAGAAAAGACAGTCACCAACATCAGCATAAGAAAGAAAGTTGGCACAGAACCTTGCTTGAATTACATTGAGAAACAAAGAATAAACGGCCAGCCAATGGATAGAGCTGATATTGTGAACGCCCTCATAGAGTGTGGCCGCAAAGAAGATTTTCATTTAAACCAATCCACGTCAACTACTAGATTGCAGGAGCTGGGTTTGAAGATTGGAGTAGCAAGAAAAGAACAGCATAACAGGTACGTGAGTAGGCTCATCAATCAAAATCGAACTGGTACGGTCAGTCGCTGGACGCTGTTGGAGATATTGCGAAGGAGATCGGAGCACCTATGGACATGTCCGGAGTGCAATGAAGATATTCCAAACTGAAACTGAGATCAGGTAATAGAGCCAAGGGAAGACCAAGAAAAAAATGGATAGACAATATCAAGACCACACTACATAAACACGGATATAACACAACAAGGGCGACTCATCTGGCCCTAGAACGCAAATTAAAGCTCCCATCCCTACGCTTAACGGCAAGAGTGGACAGCCAACTACATCTTCCACCTGGGAATAGACAACAGACAACCGGTAAAATCGAGGGTAGACGAGACAGAGGAAGAAAGGGAGATAAGATAGCCTTACTTCATGGCACGGAAGAGCGTCAACATCTGAGATGATAGCAAACACCAAAGACAGAGATTTGTGGAGATCCACGATAGCATACGACAGACGGCACATCACCTGATGATGATGATATGTGAAACATAACTAAAAAA
>NZ_JBXEJO010000197.1:0-776 GCF_056837965.1 Bradyrhizobium ferriligni | reverse complement strand
ATATCTTCGCTTTCATCGAGGGCTTCTACAATCGAACCCGACTCCATTCCGCCATCGGATATATCGCCCCGATCGAAATGGAGCTAAAAGCCGCTTAAACCCGTCCACTTTTTCGGGGGAAGATCAGATACCTCTCGGAGCTGAAGTTGTGAGGGAATGGCCTCAAGCCCTTCGGCCTGTTCGAAGGTGAGTTTCTTTCGTTCGGTCAGTTCGTCAGGGGCGGTCACTTTCAGCGCTGGCACGAGGGGCACGCACAATTGGGACCTTTTAACATAGCGTCCGCCCAGAGGTGCCGTCGCCCTGGGGGACGTAGAACTTTCGGGGGATAAGGTTGTGGGCCATGCGCTAGCGAAAGGGGTTTCCCGAGGGTTTCCCAAGAACAAAAGCGGCCCGACATTGCGCGAGCTAAGCATTTGAAATCGCTGGCGCGCTCGGAGAGCTTCGAGCTCCCGACCCTCTGAATCGAAATTCGCCCGGTCCCCCAGCAGTATCAACGTGCATTCTGAACCGACCTCCCATGCGCTGGCTGGCCGAGGGGCAGGTTATCTCGGTGAACGGATTGAGCGTTCTGGGGCGCCCGTCGGAGCCGGCACGCGGTTGGGGGCTGCCTGACTTTACGTTCCAGCTCGCTACCACCAAATATGTCCATCACCGCATTTAGCGAGTGGGCCGCAAAAGTGCACTGTCTATCAGATACACTCACCCATGAGGCGCGCGATGTGGCCGGGACGAAAAGGGCGCGGGTCAGACCGCGCCCAAGGTCGTGACTTGGCTAC
>NZ_JBXEJO010000196.1:0-780 GCF_056837965.1 Bradyrhizobium ferriligni | reverse complement strand
CTTGTACACTGTCTATTTATTGCTCATATCCATTGGAACCCATGGGATTTTAAAAACTCCTTATTCTCTCCTGCTTGATATATCAGGCATCATCATCATCAAGGTGCGTATCCTTTATAGGACGTTGCTCTCTTTGCAGCGCATCTGAAATTCACTCTGTCTCTTGCCAGTTCACCCACTTCGTCGATGGTCATATTCATGGTTTCTTTAATATCTTGTAGCCATCTTCTTCTTGGTCTGCCTCTGCGTCCTGGGACCCTGCCCTCTAATATTGTTCTCTCCAGGCCATCGTGACGCTTGATGTGACCAAAGTATGTAATTTTTCTGTATAGTATGTTGTTTATCAGCCAATTCTCTTTAACATTTAGTTCTTTCAGGACATCAGTGTTCTTTCTTTTTTCTGTCCATGGTATTCGTAGGATCTTTCTGTAAAAGGGGTACACAAGAGGGAAAAGTTGGAAACCGCTGTTCTAGATGATGATAATCTAATTCAATCACGTGATGAAGAAGACACTACGGGGAAAAATTGATCATGTGATTACGGATATGTTTTAGATTCATGCATTTAAATAATTAAACTGTAGAGGAAATATGTACAAAACATCGTTCCGGTATAAAGCTTTCTATACAAATTATTTGAATGAAAAACTTTAATACTAGGATTACTGAAGATGAGCTATTTGACCGTACAGCTTAACCCGAGGCGGAGACAGTGCAATATAGTTCAACCGGTTATAGAATCAGTCGTTGCGTGCTGCTCATTAATAATACACTATGTGG
>NZ_JBXEJO010000195.1:0-810 GCF_056837965.1 Bradyrhizobium ferriligni | reverse complement strand
AGTCAGCTCTTAGGAGGAGATAGGTTAAGGTTCGATTCTTGATCAAATATCGAACCTGTACACACCCCCACCCTCACCATATAATAACAATAATAAGGAAATTTTTCCCTCGTTTATGAATGCTTTTTAGTCATAATTATAAGTAGTCTAAAACAAGTACTACTACAACTACCACCACCACCATCACCACTACTAATACTACTAACACCAATACTACAACATGATTGATTGTCCATCATCATTGCACAACGCTAAATAGCAATCTATCCTATATCTTTTTATATACAGAAAGATTTCAGCGGAGTGCAAATCATGGGAGACACGAGAAGAGAGGTTTACTGACACTTGTCCAACCCTAACCAACAATGACAACACCAACCACCATACAAGAAGGGATCAGAGCACCATTTTTAGACTTTGAATCCAACACAAAACACTTAATAATCATTTGAACAGAATTCAACCACAACACACCCAAGAGTGCCAGCTGGGTGCACATCATCATGAAACCATTCACCACTACCTCTTCAGGTGCCAAGCACTAGAGGACGCCAGAAAGATCCTCCTTCCTCCAAGGCCAGATAAATGAAACACATTATACGGAACAAAAGAACAACTTACAAACACATGCAGATACCACTACATAGCGTTGGGCCGAAGGGCAAGAGCTCAAATACCGCTGGATCATTGAAGAAGAAGAGTGAAAACAAGGCACAAGAGATGAGAAAATAATACAAGAACATATTTTTATACTGAGAGAGATATATTGAGACAATATATATGGTCCCGAGAGCCGCTGTAGCGTAGTTG
>NZ_JBXEJO010000194.1:0-819 GCF_056837965.1 Bradyrhizobium ferriligni | reverse complement strand
GCGTGCCTGCCGACCTACCAACCCAGTATTCGAGCACAGTATGCTATTTCGTTCTGTCATGAAGTTCAATAAACTGCTCATCAAAGACAACTCCGGGTTCGAACCCTGACCGCGTGGTTCTGTTCACGAGTGCAGTTTTATCCAGAGACCCCTAGGATTGTTGCTGGAGCTACGGAGTTCGTGCTTTGTGCAATACTCTCGGCAGGTGGCTTGCCATTTCTGCGGAGAGGGACCGAGCCATATGGGGTAAAACCCGGTGCTGTAAAACGTTGCTGTGTATTGTCATTGTTACTGTATTTTGTAAAATTACAGTACTTTGCTTTTACGTGTTTTGCCATTGCTACATAGTTTTACTGCAGTCTTCCCTTATATCGATCTTCTTCTTCTCTTCCACCATTTACTTCTTTATAGAAGTGTTGGGGGTGAAACATAGTGATCTTGTGTGTGCTTGTTTTAAGGCACTTTGTAAGCTGATATTCATGTTCGTAAGGCTGTTCTTGATGCCGTCGCTCCATCTTTTGCGTGGTCTTCCTCTTGCCTTGTACTCATTATACTTTTTCTGTGTGGCTCTCTGTGGTAGGCGATACCAGGGCATTCTTGTCAGGTGTCCAAACCATTTAATCTGTTGTTCTTTTATGAATTGCATGACTGGTTTCACATCCAGTCTTCTTCTGATTTCTTCATTTCTAATTTTGTCTCTTATTGTCACAATTATGTAAATAATTATTATTAATTATTAACTTCATAATTATTCTTTAAGCTCATATGTTAAACTTGATATTTATTGTATTCTTTATCATACCAACTTACCATAATCTT
>NZ_JBXEJO010000193.1:0-847 GCF_056837965.1 Bradyrhizobium ferriligni | reverse complement strand
GCTTGAGACGCTCACAAGAAAGAAATATGCAACATCAAATAATTGTCAATAACTTTGTAATAAATAACATGGATACACTCTTCATATAGAAAGATAAACAGAAAGATAAACAGAAAGATAAACAGAAAGAGAAACAGAAAGAGAAACAGAAAGATAAACAGAAAGATAAACAGGAAGAGAAACATGAAGAGATAGACATGCATGTACCACCACACAGAAAATACAATTGATTAGAAAACACATCCACTCTCACGATGATGGTAATGATAATTAGCTTGTTCCTTTCGTGCCAAAGGCGGCACATAGGGCAGAGGTTTTAGATCTCCATGTGATACGGTTCTTTGCTAGCAGTTGGAGATCTTGTATGGTTTTACATCCCAATAGTTTACTTTCTTGTAGGATTGTTCTTCGAAGAGTGGTCTTTGGTCTTCCACGTTTTCTTTTCCCAACTGGTGACCACATAAGGACTTGTCGATTTAGTCTCTTTTCGTCTGCTCTAAGAACACGACATAAATATTTCCACCTTCGTTTCCTTATAATATTGGATACGGGTTGTTGGTGTGTTCTATCTCTCACTGTGTTGTTAGAAACGAAATCACTCCATTTTACTTTTAATAATTTTCGGAGACATTTATTCTCAAAGCTGTCCACTTTCTTATCACTTTTGTTTGTTGATTTCCAACTTTCACAACCGTAGGTCAGTACAGGAATCACACAGGACCTAAACACCGATACCGATAGCATTACCACAAATTAAAAGTAAATGATATCATTGTCTGGACATTCATTTCAACTCTTACACGCTCCCATTCAGAACGGAAAGTGATGCGTCTGACCGAGGCTGGGG
>NZ_JBXEJO010000192.1:0-868 GCF_056837965.1 Bradyrhizobium ferriligni | reverse complement strand
TTATTACAGTGTAGCATATTATGATCTTGGCATTATAGGACTTAGATTTTAGTAGATGTTTTAGGTAAAAGTATACCTTATTTCCTTGACACCTACACTAGTGGGCAAATTTTGTTTAAGTGAATGAGAATTACAAAGACGTCAATGATAGAAAGAGTTGTTGTCACGCTCAAGAGCACATAAGGCAAGAGATACAAAATTTCTACTCAATTCAATCTTGTGCCTTTCTTTCTACCTCAGACCAAGTCTCATGAATTTTTGTAGTTCTGTTTCTTCTTAGCGTTCGTTCTTTGCGACCGATTTGATCATTCTTATTGTGATGTATAATTGGTCCACTGGCAAGAACGTAGTGATCTACGTCGGGACGATTGTGCGCCCATGGTGACTAGGCCTGCCCGTCCGTTTTCAGCCAGCTTTTGATTTACTAGGGTGAGCTTTCCCTAGGTACGATCTTCGATCAGCTTTGCCGTATTTTTGGGCTTTGTGATCTACGCCGGGACAGTGAGTTACGCTGCTTTACCCGTTCTGACTGAGAAATATTTCTCGGGCTTGTCAGCTTGTCCTCGGACGGCGTCTTACTCGTATAAAACACCGTGTAAAGTATCGGCCTTCGCCAATGTTCAGGACCCGGGCTTCCTGTTTGATCCGTACATTGTCGGCCTTGCTTTACTGTACATTTTTGAGTTTGATCCGGGGAAGGAACATTCTCAGCCTCTTCTAGACGCGTATTGGTACGTGGCAATTTGCAATTTACCTCGAACGCACTGGCATGGGGCCGAGTGCAAACAATGTAGAGGGTCGTTTCAGTCGGCACTATCAGCGTAACTGAGGATTTTGCGCTCGCCGCCATCACCCGCCCCAGTTATTC
>NZ_JBXEJO010000191.1:0-946 GCF_056837965.1 Bradyrhizobium ferriligni | reverse complement strand
AGTCAATGCGTAAGAAATACACATTTTTGGTTTGAATCCTGTGTTTGGTAATTCGGTTTTTTCCCAGAATCCCCTAGCACCTGTTCGCTATCTTCTTATTGACCTTTTGTTCTTTTAACAACTTAAAACAGTATGGAACGGAACTGATAAGAAAATAAAGATAAGAATGCTAAGAGCATGCATATTCCCAGTGGCAACGTATGGGTGTGAAGCATGGACATTTAATAAGGCAGTGAACAAACACATATGTGCTTTTGAATATAAGTGTTACAGAAGAGTCCTCTGTATATCGTGGACAGAGAAGAGAACAAATAGATCTATCCAGAAAGAACTCAAAATCAAAGAAAACTGACTGATGCTATAAATAAGAAAAAGAAAACTGAGATATTTTGGACATATAAAAAGACGTTAAGGGCTGTAGAAGACCATCATGGAAGAAGGCATACCGGCAAAGAGAAGAGGAAGACCACGGAGAAGATGGATTCAGGATGTAACTGATGGTTTGAACATGACAGCAGGACATGTGGCATATGAGAGAGAGAAATTCCGGAGAACTGTTGGGGTAGCCAAGTTCTGCTCAAGACATGCTATTTGATGATGATGATGACGTAGAACTAAATGAATGAATGTCCTTTTCACATTATTAATGTCGTGAAAATTTTCAAAATACCGAAAATTGACGTCATCAAACTGTGTTTAGTTTTCAGTCATCGTCATGGAGACAACACATGAATCATATGGTGATTGTCAAGAAGGCTGTGTGCGCTACTTCACTTTGCAGCAGGGAAACAATTCCTTCTTGTTCTGTAAATATCAGAACAGCAAGAGTAAGTACGAATTAAAATCAAATCAATTTACGTCGTATACGTTATGTTATGTGATCGATGTCATGGTACATTGGGCATTTTCATACGTGTTCTTACCTCCGCTGCAACAACCATCCTAA
>NZ_JBXEJO010000190.1:0-955 GCF_056837965.1 Bradyrhizobium ferriligni | reverse complement strand
GAGCCGGCTCGGTCTCCCGCCCGTTCCATCTATCAACCTGAACAGTTGCACGAGGCTGCGCCAACAGACCTCGCATCACAGGGACAGGCACCGTGATCATAGCTCTTCGTTACGTCGGAATCGACATCTCCAAAAAACACCTCGATATCTTTGATGAGGCTGACGGCGTGCCGAGGCGCATTGCCAACGCGACACAGGCCATCACACAGCAGGTGGCGCGTTGGCAATGCGATGCGCTGGTGGTCTTCGAGGCGACGGGTATCTATGACCTCGCGCTTCGCGAGGCGCTGCGTCAGGCCGGGATCCGGTTCGCACGGATCAACCCGGCCCGTGCCCGCGACTTTGCACGGGCCAGCGGCCTACTCGCCAAGACCGATCCGATCGATGCGCGGATGCTGGCGGCCTTTGCGCGGGCCATGCAGCCCGCCCCCGAGCAGGTCGCCGATCCTGCACGGGGCGCCTTGGCGAGGCTTGCAAAACGGCGGGATCAGCTGGTCCTCATGCGCGCCCAGGAGAAGAACCGGCGCAGCGAGGCCGACGATCGCGCCATGGCCGAACGCATCGGCCGCCTCATCGAGGTCCTCGACAGCGAGATCGCCGAGATCGAGGCCGACATCAGCGCATTGATTAAAGCCGAAGCGCAGATCGCGGACGATGCGAAGTTAATGCGTTCGCTGCCCGGCGTGGGTCCCGTGGCCTGCATGCAGCTCATCGCGCAGATGCCGGAACTCGGGCGGGTCGGACCGAAACAACTCGCAGCGCTCGCTGGCCTTGCTCCCTTCAACGTCGACAGCGGCACCTTCCGCGGCAAGCGCAAGATTGCGGGCGGCCGAAAGCGCGTTCGTGACGCCCTTTATATGGCGGCCCTCAACGCAGTTCGCAGAGCTGATCCGTTCAAGGCCTTCTATGCACGACTGCGACAGGCCGGAAAACCAGCCAAACTCGCCCTCATCGC
>NZ_JBXEJO010000189.1:0-955 GCF_056837965.1 Bradyrhizobium ferriligni | reverse complement strand
GTATGTTACATGATTTCATAACTGTGTTGTATCGATTGCAAGAAAATGTGCAGCCATTCGCAAACTTGTAATGCAATTAATCGCTTCATTTGTTCATTAGTTGTTCGAAACAATACAACAATAGCGGTTGTAGTTGGAGGAAACCTTACCGATAAATGTGCAACAATAGGCAGTGAAGTGAAAATAGATGAGACAGGAATGATCATTTTAATGTATGAGAGAGAGTGAGAGAGAGCGATAGGAGTGGGAGCAGTGGCGGCTAGTGGTAATTTTTCTTGGTGGTGTCAGACATAAATTTTCGGAAAAATCATGGTTTTGGGTTAGGTTATATTTCAATATATAAAATAATACAGGGTGTTCAACTTAAAAGCAGCCTGTGAATGGAGCTAATCTGGCATATATGTATGGAAATGAGAAGGTTCAGTTATGACGTAGTATAGGTCAAGGTTGTGTGATGGTGTGTAATTGTAGTGCGGGAAGGGGCGATGAACAAATGTGACGTAGGACGAGCTAGTCAGAACCGGTTTAACCCTTTGGTCCCCAGCACGTCAAAAAAAAATTACCTCATAAAAAACACTAAAAGGGGAATAACTCCTCAAAAAACGCAACATGTCTTTCTAAAAAATTAATAATAATAAAACTATTGCTTGTAGAACATTCAAATAATGAGCAACAATACTGTGAACTGGATAAAGTTTCACAAGAAATTATACCCATAAAGATGTAATTCTGCAGATAAACCTTGATTTCGGCAGCAGTTACTGCGTCCCACTTTGAATCAATTTTCCCAGCTCTTTTCTGACGTTGATCAGCGTACAAATTCGTTTGATCTGCCATAAATTCAAAAAACTGCTCCTAAAAAATTAAGCTGAAATAATCGAATGGTTCTGCACCCTCCTCTAGTGTATGAGAAGGCCCACTCTCTTCCATAAATGGCTCCACAACTAATGGGGAA
>NZ_JBXEJO010000188.1:0-960 GCF_056837965.1 Bradyrhizobium ferriligni | reverse complement strand
CGAGCCGGAAGGTTTCCGATGTTGAGATTGAGCACTTCGGCTGGGGCATCGGCAGTGGCAAGCCGCCGGGTAAAACGTTGATCAGTGAGTTCGGATTGTCGATGCACGTCGAGTCGCGGCGTGACAAGGAAATACGACATGTGCTGGTCGATTTCGGCTTTACACGGGACGCGCTGGTCAACAACGCCGCTCTCGTAGGCATCGATCCGGCCGCGCTTGATGCCCTTGTCTTGAGCCACGGTCACTACGATCATTTTGGCGGTCTCGCCGGCTTTCTTGAACATAACAACGGCAAGCTCAAAGCCAAGCTACCGATTTACATCGGCGGCGAGGACGCGTTCTGCTCCCGCGAATGGACGGCTCCGCCGGTACGCGGCGATTTCGGAGCCTTGGATCGCAAGGCACTGGAAGGCGCGAATGTTGCGGTGACCTATGCAGAAGGGCCGGCGCTGGTCGCCGACCACGGCTTCACCACGGGGCACATCAGCCAAACGAGCTTTGAAAAGCTGCTGTCGCCCAGCGCCATGAAGATCGGCGTGGACCACGGCATTGGATGCTATGCCGACAAGCTTCCGGAAGACGAACGGACGAAGGCTGTCGTCCCGGACCAGTTCCGACACGAGATCGCCACCGCATTCAATCTAAAAGGCCGCGGGTTGATCGTGTTGACGTCTTGCAGCCATCGCGGGTTGATCAACGCAATCAAACAAGCCCAAGTGGCTTCCGGTATCAGCAAGATTCACGCGGTGATCGGTGGATTCCACCTCGCGCCCTACAAGGAGGACTATGTGCGCGACACGATCACAGCGCTAAAGGGTATCGACATCGACTACGTCATTCCACTCCACTGCACTGGTGAGCCGTTCTACGAAATGGCAAAGGCCGAGATGCCGAACAAGCTCCTGCGCTCCTACACAGGTACACGCTTCATCTTCGCTGCCTGAGCAAGAAGCACACACG
>NZ_JBXEJO010000187.1:0-964 GCF_056837965.1 Bradyrhizobium ferriligni | reverse complement strand
ACGTTCAATCGCTCTTAGGCTCAGATTACATACAAATCACACAGAGTGGTCGATATAGAGCCATCGAATAAGAAGAACTAGCGAGGTACAGGAACCATTAGTTTTAGCATGTGTAATGTTTTCTCCACCTATTAAAAAAGACATACAGCATCTATGGGTCTGTACTAACTGATGTGTTGTCAGTTCTGATAACTAATTAACTGTTTTACTGTAGTTTACTTCTTCTTCTTCTTTTGTCATCACACTGTTACCGGGTTGTTACCCAGTGTCGTGGTTTTCTGTTTTTGTCTTGCGCTTTTTTGGTGACTTGAGTGATTGTTATTTTTGCTCTTTGACAGGATTCTGCTATGCCATCTAACCATCTTTTTCGTGGTCTTCCTCTCGCCTTTTTTCCCGATGTTCTGTTGTAAAAGACTCTGTATACTGTGGAGTTTGGATGCATCCGAAAAGTGGATGCTGGTTCGGTGCGCAGGCAATGGACTGAACCACTGCAGGCGTCAACAATTTGCAGAATTACAATTGTCTTTGTTCTGGGGCACATGGGTGTTATTGGCAATGAGCAAGCAGACCTTCGTCCGAATTTTTACCGGGGCCCAAATTTGGGGTGTAAAGAATAGAACCACTGTTACCTGCCACGCATGTCGTAAGAGGCGACTAAGGAGGTTTGGCTGAAATCGGATGCACGTGTCCTAAACGTGTAGAAGTCTATGCGTTTAGGGGCCTACCAAACCAATGTGCAACGTATACACGTTCTTGGCAAAGATCAAACATATCACAAAGAGTGATTAAAATTGGTCGTAAAGAACGAACGCAAAGAAGAAGATTGAAAAACATACTCAAATGGTTTGGCCACTTGGTCAGAATGAACCCGAATACACCAGTTGCAAGAGCGTACAACCTGAAAATGGAATCATCAAGAGGAAGGGGCAGACCAAGAAAAAGATGGATTGATGGAGTTACAGAC
>NZ_JBXEJO010000186.1:0-1034 GCF_056837965.1 Bradyrhizobium ferriligni | reverse complement strand
CAGCAATTAAATCTCTTAAGAATAACAAGGCACCAGGGAATGATAACTTAAACGCAGAACTATTCAAAATAGACCCAGAACTTGCAGCTAATATATTGCAACCCTTGTTTACTACTATATGGAATGCTCAAATAATACCTGATGCATGGAACAGAGGAGTCATCATCAAGATACCCAAAAAGGGCTCCCTTGCCGATTGTAATAATTGGCGTGGAATAACACTGCTTTCTGTCCCAAGTAAAATCTTAAGCAAAATCATCGTACAACGTATTACTGACGCTGTGGATAAGAAACTGAGAAAGGAACAAGCAGGATTTCGCAGAGGACGGAGCTGTATAGGCCAAATATTTGCTCTTAGAAATATCATAGAACAATGCACAGAATGGCAAAGCAAACTCTATATCAACTTTGTAGATTTTGAAAAGGCTTTTGATAGCATACACCGCGAAAGTCTATGGCGTATCTTAAGATGGTATGGAATCCCACTGTGTTTTATAAATATTATAAAAAGCTGCTACAGCAAGTTTGCATGCAGTGTTGAAACTTCAGAACTAAAGTTTGAAGTAAAAACAGGCGTGCGACAAGGATGTGTTATGTCAGCCCTATTATTCAACAATGTCATAGATTGGGTGATGCGTAAAACAACGGAAGATAAGGCAAGAGGTATTAGATGGACGCTCACAACCACTCTGGAAGACCTAGATTTTGCAGATGACATCGCACTCCTATCTCATACACATAGAGATATCCAGGAAAAGACCTGCCGCCTTAACCAATATAGTGAGATGGTTGGGCTGAAAATAAATCAGAAGAAAACTGAAGTAATGACTCTGAACATAGCAACCCCAGCACCAGTCAAACTAGAAGGTAAAACCCTCCGAGATACAACCGCATTCACATACCTTGGAAGTGTTATTAGCAATGAAGGAGGCGCTGGATCTGACATTAAAAACAGACTGAGTAAGGCACGAAGTGCATTCATGACCCTTCAGACCGCCTGGAAATCTGCCCAATACAGCATCAGAACCAAGACT
>NZ_JBXEJO010000185.1:0-1080 GCF_056837965.1 Bradyrhizobium ferriligni | reverse complement strand
ATATCGACCAGATCGGCGGCACCATCGACATCAAGAGCGTGGCCGGCGAGGGCGCCTCGGTCACCATCAAGATCCCGCTGACCTTGGCGATCGTCTCCGCGCTGATCGTGGAAGCCGGCGGCGACCGCTTTGCGATTCCCCAATTGTCTGTCGTCGAGCTGGTGCGGGCCCGCGCCAACTCCGAGCACCGCATCGAGCGGATCAAGGACACCGCGGTCTTGCGCCTGCGCAACAAGCTGCTGCCGCTGATCCACCTCAAGAAGCTGCTCAAGATCGACGACGGCGCGACCACGACCGATGCCGAGAACGGCTTCATCGTGGTGACGCAGGTCGGCAGCCAGACCTTCGGCATCGTGGTCGACGGCGTGTTCCACACCGAGGAGATCGTGGTCAAGCCGATGTCCACAAAGCTGCGGCACATCGACATGTTCTCCGGCAACACCATTTTGGGCGATGGCGCCGTCATCATGATCATCGACCCCAACGGCATCGCAAAAGCCCTCGGCGCGTCCGGCTCGTCGGCCCATGACCTGGCCGACGACAGCGCGAGCGCCCATGCCAATAGCGGCGAGCAGCTGACCTCGCTGTTGGTGTTCCGCGCCGGCTCCTCGCAGCCCAAGGCGGTGCCGCTCGGCCTCGTCACCCGGCTGGAAGAGATCGCAACCGACAAGATCGAGCTCTCGAACGGCCGCTACATGGTGCAGTACCGCGAGCAGCTGATGCCGCTGGTGCAGATGGCCGGCGTCGAGGTGCAGAACCAGGGCTCGCAGCCGATCCTGGTGTTCGCCGACGACGGCCGCTCGATGGGGCTCGTGGTCGACGAGATCATCGACATCGTCGAGGAGCGGCTCAACATCGAGGTCGCGGGTTCGCAGGACGGCATCCTGGGCTCGGCCGTGATCAAGGGCCAGGCCACCGAGGTGATCGACGTCGGCCACTTCCTGCCGATGGCGTTCGCCGACTGGTTCTCGCGCAAGGAGATGCGCCCGTCGGCGACCGCGCAGTCGGTGCTGCTGGTCGATGACTCGGCGTTCTTCCGCAACATGCTGGCGCCGGTCTTGAAGGCCGCCGGCTACAAGG
>NZ_JBXEJO010000184.1:0-1142 GCF_056837965.1 Bradyrhizobium ferriligni | reverse complement strand
TAAATTTGTAGAAGTCTATGCGTTTAGGGGCCTACCAAACCAATGTGCAACGTATACACGTTCTTGGCAAAGATCAAATATCACAAAGAGTGATTAAAATTGGTTGTAAAGAACGAACGCAAAGAAGAAGAAGATATTGTTGATCTCCGCCTCCAAATCTCGTCTCCATGTATTTCTCGGCCTCCCCTTCTTTCGCTGTCCCTGCGGGTTCCAGGCAAGGACCCTTCTTGTTATATTCCCCTCCGGTTTTCGCAAAGTGTGTCCTATCCAGCGCCAGCGTCTTTTTTTAACCTCTTGGTTCACTGGAATCTGTCTTGTTCTCTCCATAAGCTCCTCATTTGTGACCCTATCATACCATCTCAGTCCCTCTATTCTGCGCAGACATCAGTAGATGAATGTTTGCAATTTATGCGCTATTATTTTAGTTGTTCTCCATGTTTCTGACCCATACCTGCTTTAACAGTTTATATCTTTGTGTTTATCTCTATCTGTTTATATATCTCTCTCTTTTCTGTTTATCTATTCTCCCCTTCATATATCTTTTCATTCTCTTTATCAAGATATATGCATGTATTTCTCTGTATTCCTCAACATAGGAAACATAACATACCAACAAAAAATCACTACTTGAGCATAAGTTCGTAATGTACTTCATTGTATTTGTTCTGTTTTCAATCTGTTCCTGAATTATCAATTAGTGTTATTGTTGTAACAAATATTTAGTTAATATTCTACTGCATCAACATATTCTTGATATCATCATCATCAAATAGCTTGTCCTGAGCAGAACTTTGCCACCCCAACAGTCCTTCAGAATTTCTCTCTCTCATAGGCCAAATGTTCCACCTCTGCATCTGTCATGCTCAAACCGTCAGTTACATCCTGAATCCATCTTCTCTATGGTCCTCCTCTTTGTTTTCCCGGCTGCCTCCTTCCATGATGGTCTTCTCCAACCCTTTGTGTCTCTTTATATGTCCATAGTGTATACAAACTTTGGTACTTTATATACACATTTCAATGTATGTAATTTTCTATTGCATTTATAGTATCCATGGAGAACATAAACACGGACATACATGAGCTAGAAAGAGGGATGGAGCTGACTAAACGAGAGTCTATGCTGCGAAAGGACTCTCGTGACT
>NZ_JBXEJO010000183.1:0-1261 GCF_056837965.1 Bradyrhizobium ferriligni | reverse complement strand
CTGATCTTCCCCCGAAAAAGTGGACGGGTTTAAGCGGCTTTTAGCTCCATTTCGATCGGGGCGATATATCCGATGGCGGAATGGAGTCGGGTTCGATTGTAGAAGCCCTCGATGAAAGCGAAGATATCGCGCTGGGCCTCGGCGCGGGTTTTGTATTGACGATGATGAACGAGCTCGGTCTTGAGGGTGTGGAAGAAGCTCTCCATCGGGGCATTGTCATAGCAATCGGCCTTGCGGCTCATCGATGCGGTCAAGGCTGCGGTTGCCAGGGCCGCGCGATACTCATGTGAGGCGTACTGCACGCCGCGATCGGAATGATGGATCAGTCCGGCGCCGGGCCGCTGCTGGCGGAGCGCCATCGATAGTGCGGAGGAGACGAGTTCGACCCGCATGTGGTCGCGCATCGCCCAACCGACGATCTTGCGGCTGAAGAGGTCCATGACGGCCGCCAGGTACAGCCAGCCTTCCGCGGTCGGGATGTAGGTGATGTCGGCAAGCCAGACCCGGTTTGGAGTTGCGGCGGTGAAGTCGCGCGCGATCAGGTTCGGCGCGATCGGCAGATTATGGCGACTGTCGGTGGTGCGGACCCGACGTGGCGGCGCCATGATCGCCCGAATGCCATGCCGTCGCATCAGCCGTTCGATCCGGCCGCGGCTAGCCCCACGTCCCTGCGTCCGCAGCACAGCATGGATGCGGGGACTCCCATAGCGCTGACCGCTGTCACGATGGACCTGCCGGATCTCGGCCAACAAGGCGGCACTGGCGGTTGTACGGGCGCTCACCGGACGCTCGCGCCAGGCATAATAGCCGGCCGGCGACACCTCGAGCACGGCACACATCAGCCGCACCGGATAAGTCTCGCGGTGATCTTCGATGAAGCGGAAGCTCATGTCCGGGTTCCGGCAAAGATCGCGATCGACTTTTTTAAAATGTCGCGCTCCATGCGCAGTCGCTCGTTCTCCTGGCGCAGCCGGGCGATCTCCGAAGCCTGGTCCGCCGACATCGGCGTCGCCTGCGTGGTGGGGCGCCACGCCGCCGATGTCGGCTCCTGCCGAAACCTATCCACCCAGCGCCGCAGAACCGAGTCGCGCAGACCGAGCTCCTTGGCGACCGATCCGATCGATCGACCACTCGAGACCGCCAGTTCAACGGCCTGGCGCTTGTAGTCCTCTGTGAACGATCGACGTTGACGTTCTGGCATTCGACACCTCCGGGCTCCTTGAGCCTACTACAGGTGTCCACTCATTCGGAGGAGGTTCAA
>NZ_JBXEJO010000182.1:0-1310 GCF_056837965.1 Bradyrhizobium ferriligni | reverse complement strand
ACCTCGGCATCAAGCTCGAGAACGTCACGCTGCAGATGCTCGGTCGCGCCAAGAAGGTGATGATCGACAAGGAGAACACCACGATCGTCAACGGCGCCGGCAAGAAGGCCGACATCGACGCCCGCGTGGCCCAGATCAAGGCGCAGATCGAGGAGGCCACCTCGGACTACGACCGTGAGAAGCTGCAGGAGCGTCTCGCCAAGCTCGCAGGCGGCGTCGCGGTGATCCGCGTCGGCGGCGCGACCGAGGTCGAGGTGAAGGAGCGCAAGGATCGCGTGGACGACGCGATGCACGCGACCCGCGCGGCTGTCGAGGAAGGCATTCTCCCGGGCGGCGGCGTCGCTCTGCTCCGTGCCTCCGAGCAGCTCAAGGGCCTGCGCACCACGAACGACGACCAGAAGACCGGCGTTGAGATCGTGCGCAAGGCGCTGTCCTGGCCGGCTCGGCAGATCGCGATCAACGCCGGTGAAGATGGCTCGGTCGTGGTCGGTAAAGTCCTAGAGAAGGATCAGTACTCTTACGGCTACGACGCGCAGACTGGCGAGTACAGCAACCTTGTCTCCAAGGGCATCATTGACCCGACCAAGGTCGTGCGCATCGCGGTCCAGAACGCCTCCTCGGTGGCGGCGTTGCTGATCACGACGGAAGCGATGGTTGCCGAGTTGCCGAAGAAGAACGCCGGCGGCCCCGCGATGCCTCCGGGCGGAGGCATGGGCGGCATGGACTTCTGATCCCTCCTCTCAAAAGGATCGACAGGCAGAACCCTGGCAGCAATGCCAGGGTTTTCGACTTCGGGCAAGCTTGCAACCACGCAGCCATTGTCAGCTTGAGTTGGATCGGCAGTTGGCGCCAGCCGTTTTATCAGCAGCGGCCGTCCGACGCACACCTAAGTTGGTTAGTCTGACTTCTCTCTCCCGCCGCCGCTCGGCTTCCATCCATGACGTTTCATGAGCTCTAGTTCTTAGACCGCGTATGCCGGATCTTTCGATTTCGCGCATGATCCAGATCGATCCTATAGCACGCTATCTAATCAACGTTGAGGGTTCACAGGGCCACGCAGATGACGGGGTAAGATGCGGCTCGACCGGCGCGCCGACATTTTTCCTTGGAAAGCGGCGTTATTGCGCGCTGGCCAAACGAGTAAGTTCGCCTCAGGCGACAAGATGGTAAGCGGCAAGGAGACCTTTCAATTACCCATAATTGTTGCCTCGATTGCGGCTCCAAGTTCGATGTCGTTCAGCCGCGATAGTCCGCGCCAGATCACGGTGTTTCCTGGAGGCGGATCGTTGGCTCGGGCCAAGTATCCTCCG
>NZ_JBXEJO010000181.1:0-1310 GCF_056837965.1 Bradyrhizobium ferriligni | reverse complement strand
TCCCCAGGCCTGTCGTGACTCTTTACCTTTCTCTCAACTCTTACGCCTTCGTCGCCTCTGTAGTGAGGACGACGATTTTCTTGATAGAGCTCACGAGATGCTGGATTTCTTCCGCCAGCGCCTATACCCGGAGAATGTGCTTACATCTGCCATGCATCGGGTTCAGCTAATTGCTCGCCAGGAGGCCCTCTCTCACATACTTAGAACCCCCAAGTCTGACAGGGTAAAACTTATCTTAACTTTCCACCCCCATAGTTCACTGGTGAAAAATGTTTTATTCCGTCATCTGTCTATCCTTAAGTCAGATCCTGAGACCCGTTCAGTCTTCCCCAACTATCCTTTGGTGGCTTACAGACGGGACATAAGTCTTAAGGATATGTTGGTACACAGTCGCCTTAAGTCCAATATCCAGACTCATTTTGGCACTATTCAGTTTGGCCGTCAGCGTTGCAACATGTGTGCTTACGTGATACAGACGCGTACTGTATCTTTTCCTTTAGCCACGTTTCTTATTGACGATGGTTTCACATGCGAGTCCCGTAATCTTATATATGCCATTTCTGTAAGCGGTGTAACAAGGCTTATATCGGCGAGACAGGCAAGAGGCTCAGTGACCGATTCGCCCAACACTTACGCGACATACGCCAATGCTCTGTGACCCCTGTAGCCACCCATTTCAATGATACTGGCCATTTAGGTGCTCACGATGTCCAGGTCACAGCCATCCGATCATGTTCCTCGGATGATCGCAGTCGATTTGCTCTGGAGAATCGGTTGATTTCTTTGTATGGTACCTTGCGACCACGCGGGCTCAACGTATTACATTCTTATGCTTCTTAGTACTTTCTCTTCCCATGCTTTGTAATC
The DNA here is from genome assembly GCF_056837965.1 of Bradyrhizobium ferriligni. Taxonomy (NCBI): domain Bacteria; kingdom Pseudomonadati; phylum Pseudomonadota; class Alphaproteobacteria; order Hyphomicrobiales; family Nitrobacteraceae; genus Bradyrhizobium; species Bradyrhizobium ferriligni. The sequence goes on along the minus strand of NZ_JBXEJO010000181.1, from coordinate 443 downwards.
TATATGGGTATATGTTGCATGTATTCAAGTTATATATTTACTAGATGTTTCATTGTTTCTTTTCCGTTCTATTTCTAGTTTTTATGTGTGTTTTTTGTGTTACATTTATTTCGTTATTCGTTTTTATTCCAGATTTTCCTTAGATACGTTTGTATTTGGTCGTCCATTTGTGTTTCATTTTAATTTGTCACTCCTGTTTGTTCGTTTGCTTGATAAAGGCCTTGTTGGTCAAAACGTTGCTGTATATTGTCATTGTTTTTGTAATTTGTAAAACTACAGTACTTTGTAATTACGTGTTTTGCCAATCAAATAGTTTTACTGCAGTTCCATATATATATATATTGAATATTTAGACATTTCTCTGCAACTCTTCGTTGTGACGTATTAGGTAAGTGTTAGTAGTTATATGTGTGGTGTATGTAATTTCCTGTCACTATTGTTTT
>NZ_JBXEJO010000180.1:0-1339 GCF_056837965.1 Bradyrhizobium ferriligni | reverse complement strand
GAAGACGAACTCGAACGCTGGCTGATGCCGTTCTTGGACCGGCTGGGTCATAAGACCCGACAGCGGATGTGTCCTCTGTATGTTGCGGGACTGATCGGTCCTGGCGATCGCAAGAGCGTTCAACCGATGGCGGAACGCCTTGCCACGAGCAACTACGACCAGTTGCACCATTTCATTGCGGACGGTGTCTGGGACGCGACGCCGCTGGAGACAGAGCTGCTCAACCAGGCGGACCGACTTGTCGGCGGCAGCGATGCGGTGTTGGTTATTGATGACACCTCACTGCCGAAGAAGGGTGAGCGCTCGGTCGGTGTTGCGGCTCAATACGCGTCGGCTCTCGGTAAAACAGCAAATTGCCAAACGCTGGTGTCTTTAACGCTTGCGCGCGGCGAAGTGCCAGTGATGGTCGCGTTACGTCTCTTTCTGCCCGACAGTTGGACGAGCGACATGTCTCGTTTAAAGCGCGCTCGCGTGCCAGTCGAACACCGAACGCCACGATCCAAGCCGGAAATTGCTTTGGCCGAGGTTGACCGCGCGATGGCAGCCAAAGTGCGCTTTGGATGTGTGCTGGCGGATGCAGGATACGGCCTCAGCGCACCGTTTCGACAAGGGCTAACAGAGCGCGGGCTGGTCTGGGCTGTCGGTATCCCTCGGCACCTGAAAGTGTATCCGGTCGATGTGAAGCTCATTTGGCCGATTACTAAAGTCCGCGGGAAACCACGAAAGCACCACGTGCCCGATATCTTATCGATTGCGGCAGAACAAATGCTGGCCAGCGCCAGATGGAAAACCGTGAGTTGGCGTAGCGGGACGAAAGGTCGGCTGAAAGCCCGATTTGCTGCTCTGCGTGTCCGCACCGCCGACGGCCCTCCGCAGCGGATATGGGATAAGGGTCAGCAGCATCTCCCGGGCGACGAAGCTTGGCTCATTGGCGAGCAACGCGCTTCAGGGGAAAAGAAATACTATCTCGCCAATCTGCCCGCAGCGACGGATCTGCGCACACTGGCCGCCACCATCAAGGCACGATGGATTTGTGAGCAAGCCCATCAGCAGTTGAAGGAAGAGCTCGGACTTGATCACTTCGAAGGGAGATCATGGCAAGGTCTTCATCGCCACGCCCTGATGACAATGATTGCCTACGCCTTCCTACAACATCGTCGCCTCGCATACGCGGGGCGGAAAAAAAAGAATCAACGGGCCTCCGCCTCAGCCAACCATGCCCGCCGTACGTCACGCCATCGTTGATCTCATCCTTCGACCGCCGTCTCAGCAGTGCCCGTATTGCCGAAAGCAAATCCTTGAAAAACAGTGGCGCAAACCAATTCTGCCAAAGTAGTGC
>NZ_JBXEJO010000179.1:0-1367 GCF_056837965.1 Bradyrhizobium ferriligni | reverse complement strand
ACCTGCGGCTTCCTCGGGCTGCCGCGGCTCGAGGCGCTGGCGCATGCCGGCGAGACCTTGATGGGCAAATTCCGCGACGGCATGCCGGTGAAGGCGGAAGCCGTGACGCTGATCCTGTCCTCGATCGACCGCATCAAGGAGATCCTTGGCGGCCTCGAGGCGACCGAGGCCGAGCCCGAAGGCAACGATCGTGATCTGATCGATCAGCTCGAGGCCATGGTCGAGCACGGCATGGCGGCGATGTCCGATTCGACGCAGTCGATATCGTCAGGCTCGACGCAGTCGATGCCGGCCGCTGCTGAAGAAGATGTACCTGTCGTCGAAGCTCCGCCGGTGCAGGCGGCAATGACCGAGGGCACGCTGGTGGTGCAGACGCTGGAGCGTCCGCTGCGTCCGGGCGAGGTCTCGCTCGACGAGCTCGAGCGCGCCTTCCGCGAGACCGAGACCGAAGTCGCCGCACCCGCGCCGGCCGTGAAGCCCGCTGTAGCCGCAGCACCCGCCGCCGAGCCGGTTGAAGCCGCGAAGAAGCCGGCCCGCAAGGCCGCCGGTGAAGATGTCCAGGAAGGCGACAAGATCGCCAACCAGTCGATCCGGGTCAATGTCGACACCCTCGAACACCTGATGACCATGGTCTCCGAGCTGGTGCTGACCCGCAACCAGCTGCTGGAGATCTCCCGCCGCAACGAGGACACCGAGTTCAAGGTGCCGTTGCAGCGGCTCTCCAACGTCACCGCCGAGCTGCAGGAAGGCGTCATGAAGACGCGCATGCAGCCGATCGGCAATGCCTGGCAGAAGCTGCCGCGCATCGTCCGCGACCTCTCCGGCGAACTCGGCAAGCAGATCGAGCTCGAGATGCACGGCGCCGACACCGAGCTCGACCGCCAGGTGCTCGACCTGATCAAGGACCCGCTGACGCACATGGTGCGCAACTCCGCCGATCATGGGCTGGAGACCACCGCCGAGCGGGTCGCGGCCGGCAAACCGGAACAGGGCACCATTCGCCTCTCCGCCTATCACGAAGGCGGCCACATCATCATCTGCATCGCCGACAATGGCCGCGGGCTCAACACCGAGCGGATCAAGGCCAAGGCGCTCCAGAACGGTCTCGTCACCGAGGCTGAGCTCGAGAAGATGACCGAGGCCCAGATCCACAAGTTCATCTTCGCGCCGGGCTTCTCGACCGCGGCGCAAGTGACCTCGGTGTCCGGCCGCGGCGTCGGCATGGACGTGGTGCGCACCAATATCGACCAGATCGGCGGCACCATCGACATCAAGAGCGTGGCCGGCGAGGGCGCCTCGGTCACCATCAAGATCCCGCTGACCTTGGCGATCGTCTCCGCGCTGATCGTGGAAGCCGGCGGCGACCG
>NZ_JBXEJO010000178.1:0-1461 GCF_056837965.1 Bradyrhizobium ferriligni | reverse complement strand
GACTGGTAATGTCAGTGGTAGATTACGGACTCGGAATTCTTACAATATCAAGATCACAATGTGAACGACTCGAACTGGTTCAGAATGAAGGTATGCGTATAGTCCTGGGCTGCACTAGAGATACCCCCATTGTGAAGATGAGATATATGCTTGGCCTTCTGTCACTACGCTTCCGTCATGCAATCGCCCAAACCAAAGCATATATGCGGGTTACTTCGGATAAGAGACATCCACTTCACAGGAACACTAATGATGTTAAGGGCACGAGAATCAAGCGTGGCATGTCGTGGATGGCCCAGGCTGAGAGAACAATTGGCCAGGTGACTACGGTTGCGACCCTACCAAAAGGGGAAGAATGGATCCCAACAGATGGTAGCATGACCAACTATCTCAACGTTATCATTACTCTTGGAAGAGAATGTAGAGATTGGGGCAACATGAAGACTGATCTCGCAGTTAAGTAGCTGATAGAAGATAATGCAAGGGATGATAATGTTGTTGTATATACCGATGGGTCGGTTCAACGTGGTGAGAAGTCCGGCTGGGGTTTCTTGGCTAATGCGCATGGTAGGGTTGTTGCAGAGCGAAGTGGGGCATACAGGACAACTACTTCTAGTATGAGGATGGAGGTTGAGGCCGTTACTGCTGCCCTCCATTGGATCTCTGGGACTTCATTTACTGGGGCAGTTGTTGTATCTGACTCTCAGTCGATGCTTCACAAGATCCAGAAGGGCAGGTTTCGGTATGAGTGGATGTCGTCTATAGAAGTTTCTAACCTCCAGCGGCTTACGTGGATATACTCTCCTGAGCATGCGGGTGTTTGCTGTAATGAGAGAGCGGACAGGCTTGCATCAACAGCATCGATTGTTGGGGAGTTGAAGATGGATAAGGGGGATGTTCTTCGGTCTCTTCGCGACTGTCTGTTGGATGAGGACACTAAAATCGATGTTGAATCGATCAAGCGATTTAAGCAGTTTGGAGTTACCCGTTGTTCAAGTCGAACTGGATGCCTGAGAGGCAGAGTGAAAGGTGTGTTTAATCAGCGAGCCACGGGAACCATCAGTATGCATACTCTTCGATATCTGTTGGGGGAGACTGAACACCTATGGGTCTGCCCGGAGTGCAATGACGTCAGTTTAGTAACCAATAACCAATAACCAATAACCAATAACATACTGCAAGTGTGCAAAATTTCATGATCCTGTCTTCATTATTACCAGAGAAAAAAATGTGGTGTATTACTTTCTGACCTCTCCTCGTACTTTGAAAAAAAAGCTATCGTGGACATTAGAAAAGAACCCAACGATGACTACCACACACTTGACAGACAAGGACAGATTATCATCTTCCAACTCAGGAAGGTCATAACAGACTGAACAAACACCTTCACAGACTACAATTGTTCCCCTCTGTGTCCCTGTGGCACCGCTGATAAAACACAGAACATGTCCTGCAAGACTG
>NZ_JBXEJO010000177.1:0-1468 GCF_056837965.1 Bradyrhizobium ferriligni | reverse complement strand
CTTTCAATTACCCATAATTGTTGCCTCGATTGCGGCTCCAAGTTCGATGTCGTTCAGCCGCGATAGTCCGCGCCAGATCACGGTGTTTCCTGGAGGCGGATCGTTGGCTCGGGCCAAGTATCCTCCGAGCTGCGCGATCTTGACGACATAGTGCGAGAGCGTGCTTCGTCGAGAGCAATCACCACGCCTGTCTTTCACCAAATGATCAAGAAGCCTGATTTCGGGATCTGTCAGCGCCATTTGCGGTACGGCATTCGGCGAGGAGCGATTGAGCATCGTCATCCAGAAGACGCGCCAACTCACAATGCAGAAGACCGCGATCAGATTGACCAGACGCTCAGCAGTTCGCAATTTTGAGTCCTCTGCTTTGCAGCCCGATTTGAGGATCTTATGGAAGACTTCGATCTTCCATCTCAAGGCGTACCATTCGATTTTATTGATGGCGTCCTTGCGCGATAGGACCGGGAGATCGGTGAGGAGCTTCCACTCGATTTTCTTTCGCCGTTTCGGCCTTCCCCGCTCTTGAGCATGGATCACGGTCAGAGTGAGTGCGGGATATTTCGTCTGTTTACCGATCGGCGGCAGGACTCGTATCTTGCGGTACCTGATCTCAAGAACGGCGTCGTCGGAATCGCCTTTGTCGTCCTTGACCTTGATCCGATGTAGTCCCTTGATCGTAACCTCGTCCATTTCGTCGGCAATTGTGTGATTGCCGTCCCCGGCAAGCCGATCAACACAGGTTCGCACGAGGAAATGCGTTCCAGCCTCCGCGGCCAGGCAAAACAGCTCATAGATGTCGCTCTCGCGATCACCAATATGAACGCATCGTCCAGGGGCAGCGAGAAGGTCGGTCGATTGCCGTAAATTCTCGAGCCAGCGGATGCTCTCCTTCTGCTCGATCGGCACCCGTGTCGGATTGATCTTTCGCTTCAGCGCCGTCGTCCCCTTGAACTTCTTGCGGGTCCAGAACTTGATTGCCGACAGTCCGAGCGGAAGCCCCTCGGTCGTCACGGCGAGACTCGAATGCATCAGGATGCCGCACTGCGTGCGTCCTGCCGTCTTGCCCGTAAAGCCGATCAGATCCGGCTTCTCGCGCTTGAAGCTGAATTCCGTCGTGTCATGGAGGACGAGGATCGGTCCCTCCGTCGCCGCTACGCGCCCGCGCGTCGCCTCGAAATGACCGCAAAGAATATCCGCCTCGTCGACCCGTTCGTTGGAGAAGAAGCGATAGGCGGCCTTCGTGTTGGCCCAATCCTGACAAACCAGCGGGATGCTTTGACCCATGTCGCTCCCGATTTGTGCGAGCAATTTGCAGAACCGGCGACCAAGCCGCTCATCCTTAAACTCGCATCCCGCAACTTCCCGATCAACCCACGTCTCGATACCGGTCGTCAATCGCTGAGCACGCGCCCCCGCGCGTTCCTTCACCAAGCCCATCGAGCACCCCGCGCTTCCGAATCAGGTGCTC
>NZ_JBXEJO010000176.1:0-1489 GCF_056837965.1 Bradyrhizobium ferriligni | reverse complement strand
ATTTACTTCAATCAAATCTCGACTGATCTTGTTCTCCATTATCTTCCGTGTCCTTACATTCGTTCTTATTATAATGTTAAGTAGGTCACATCGTATTAGTTGACAAACATTTTGACGCATATTACCTTGAAATAATTGTGGAATGTTTTCTAAGAAAAGCCGACTTTAGATAACAGTTGCAGATTTCTGAGAAAGGTCTTTAGCGAATCCTCATTATCAGTCCTCTCCGCATCCAAGGACAGTGACGGCAGGGATAATACAATTTCGACTCAATTCGATCGTGTTTCTTTCTTTTAACCTCAAACCTGCAAGTAATTTCTCCATATCGCTCTATCCTGGGCAACTTGCTCAATCTCTTCCATGGAATTGAGACCGATATTTCATGCCTCTCTCAGCAAAGTTCGTTTCAGGGTCTCCTTAGGTCGACCTCTCTTTCTTGAACCCTTTGCATCCCACTTCAATGCCTGCTTTGATATTCGTTGATCATTTCTCCTCAAGGTGTGTCCAACATATCTCCATCTTCTCTTTCTTATAACAGTTGTCACTAGTGGTTGACCAGACATGTCTCTGATTTCATCACTTCTCCTGAATTCGTTCCATTTTATATTCATTATTTTTCGCAGACATCTATTTTCAAATGCATTCAACTTGCTTTCTATATCTTTAGTCATTTTCCAACTCTCGCTGGCATATGTTAGGATTGATACAACATTTGAATTGAAAATTCGTAATTTAGTTTTAATACTATATAACTTGCAGTTCCATATTTTATTTAGACTTTTAAAAGCTGATGTTGCTTTGTCAATTCGTATCATAATTTCTTTTTAACATTTCCTGTGCAATCAAAATTGCTACCTAAATAGGTGAACTGCTCTGTTATTTTTATCATTTTAGATTCCAGGGTGATATCTGCGTTACTTGCCATAGGTGTCTTCATTATATTTGTTTTTTCATAGCTTATCTGCAGTCCAACTTTTGATGCTATAGATGACAAGTTGTCTGTTTTTCTTTGCATATCTTGGTTGTTTCTACTTAACAAGGCAATATCATCTGCAAAATCCAAATCTTCTAGTTGACTATTTTCTACCCAATCGATGCCAGTTTCGCCCCTGCAACATTTTCGCATCACCCAGTCAATGGCCACTCCAAACAATAGCGGAGATAGAATACAGCCTTGCTTTACTCCGGTTTCAACCATAAACCAGTCGCTGTGTCCACCATCAGTGCGAACTGCACACTGTGAACCATCATAGAGGCTCTTGATAATGTTTATTATTTTGTCTGGTATTCCATAGCATCTCAGAATATTCCACAGAGAGATTCTGTGTAGACTATCAAAGGCTTTTTTAAAATCGATGAAATTTAGTATAAGTGGTTGTTGCTTCTCAATATGTTCCTCCAAAATTAGTCGTAGGGTAATTATTTGGTCTAAGCAGCTTCTCCCAGGTCTAAAACCAGCTTGTTCTTCTCTCAGGGTTGTGTCCACTGC
>NZ_JBXEJO010000175.1:0-1631 GCF_056837965.1 Bradyrhizobium ferriligni | reverse complement strand
GGCCCAGGCTGTGTGAAAACGCTCTGTTTGAAGTGATTCGCGCGATAAGATTCCCCAACTTTGCGGGGCATCTGATGAAGCGCTTTGTTGAAGGGTTGGGTCGCGGGCAGAGCACGCTGTTCCCGGCATCGCTCGACGATTATGTGAGCGAGGATAACCCTGTGCGAGCGGTCGATGTGTTCGTCGACAGTCTCGATCTCGACAAGCTTGGGTTCGTGGGTGTCCAGCCACTGGAGACCGGCCGACCCAGCTATCACCCCAGCACTATGCTCAAGCTCTACGTCTACGGCTATCTTAATCGGATTCCGTCGAGCCGGCGCCTGGAGCGGGAATGCCGGCGCAACATCGAGCTGATCTGGTTGACCGGGCAGCTGGCGCCGGACTTCAAGACCATTGCGGACTTCCGAAGGGACAATGGCAAGGCCATTCGTGAGGTCTGTCGCGAGTTCGTCGCGCTATGCCGCAAGCTTGATCTGTTCGGTGCAGCGAGCGTCGCGATTGATGGATCAAAGTTCAAGGCTGTCAATGCACGGGACAAGAACTTCACCGAAGCCAAGATGAAGAGGCGTTTTGAGCGGATCGATGAGAGCATCGCCCGCTACCTCTCTCAGCTTGAAACCGCCGATCGGCACGGCGATGCGGTGCCACGGGCGAAGGTTGAGCGGTTGAAGGGCAAGATCGAGAAGCTCAAGGAGGAGATCGTCCGACTCAACGCGATTAACGCGGAGATGATGAAGAGCGAGGACAAGCAGATTTCGCTCTCCGATCCCGACGCACGCTCGATGGCGACAAGCGGCAAGGACACTGGCATCGTTGGCTACAACGTGCAGATTGCAGTAGATACACAGCATCATCTCATCGTGGCTCACGACGTGACGAATGTGGGCAGCGACCGCCACCAACTCGCCAACATGGCCGATCAAGCTCGTGCCGAGCTGGCTGTCGAGACGCTCAACGTCGTTGCCGATCGCGGCTACTACGAGGGCGGAGAGCTTCGTGCCTGTGAGGAGGCCGGCATCACGGTCACATTGCCGAAACCGCTGACCTCAGGTGCCAAAGCCGTCGGCCGTTTTGGCAAGCAGGACTTCATCTATGTTGCGGCGGAGGACGTTTATCGCTGCCCTGCCGGTGAACGGCTGACGTATCGCTTCACCAACCAGGAAGATGGTAAGATGCTGCGCCGTTACTGGACGAACGCTTGTCAGAGCTGTGCGCTCAAAGCTCGGTGCACGACGGGCCCTGAGCGACGCATCTCGCGGTGGGAGCACGAGGCTGTGCTGGAGAGGGTTCAGCAGCGGCTCGACCAAGATCCCAACAAGATGACCTTACGCCGGCAGACGGCGGAGCATCCGTTCGGCACCATAAAAGCCTGGATGGGTGCGACGCACTTCCTGATGCGAAGACGACACAAGGTTGCGACCGAGATGGCGCTTAATGTGCTCGCCTACAATATGAAGCGTGCAATAGCGATCCTGGGCTGCGGAGCACTGCTGGAGGCGATGCAGACGTAAGCGACATTTGTAACGGCGCCAGAGGGTTCAGAACCTTCATTTGTCCCCCGATCGAGCCGCTAAACCGATGCCGGGCGTTCTCGACCTGTAACTTACAGGGGTTCTCACACAGCCTGGGCC
>NZ_JBXEJO010000174.1:0-1641 GCF_056837965.1 Bradyrhizobium ferriligni | reverse complement strand
AGGTCGACGACACCGTCACCGACGCGACGGTCAACCTGACCGCCTCCACCGTGCTGGAGGGCGCCGTTGCGAACTACACCTTCACGGCGACGCTGTCGAACGCCTCGGAAGGCGTCACCACGGTGCACACCGACCAGGGCGACATCACGATCGCGAACGGCCAGACCACCGGAACGCTGGTGATCGCCTCGGGCAATGGCGAGGATGTCTACAATGACGCCACGAGTCTGACCGCGACGATCACGGGGACCGATGGCGGCAACTTCGAGAACCTCGTCGTCGGCACCGGGTCTGCGACGGCGCATGTCGACGACACTGTCACCGACGCGACGGTGAACCTGACCGCCTCGACGGTGTTCGAAGGAGCGGTCGCGAACTACACCTTCACCGCGACGCTGTCGAATGCCTCGGAAGGCATCACCACGGTGCACACCGACCAGGGCGACATCAGTATTGCCAACGGTCAGACCACCGGAACGCTGGTGATCGCCTCGGGCAATGCCGAGGACGTCTACAACGACGCCACGAGTCTGACCGCGACCATCACCGGGACCGAGGGCGGCAACTTCGAGAATCTGGTGGTCGGGACCGCGACGGCGACGGCGCATGTCGACGACACCGTCACCGACGCGACGGTCAACCTCAGTGCCTCGACGGTGTTCGAGGGCGCGGTCGCCAACTACACGTTCACGGCGACGCTGTCGAACGCCTCGGAGGGCATCACCACGGTGCATACCGACCAGGGCGACATCAGTATTGCCGACGGCCAGACCACGGGCACGCTGACGATCGCCTCGGGCAATGGCGAGGACGTCTACAACGACGCCAGCCAGCTGATCGCGAACATCACCGGGACCGAGGGCGGCAACTTCGAGAACCTGGTGGTCGGGACCGCGACGGCGACGGCGCATGTCGACGACACCATCACCGATGCGACAGTGAACCTCACCGCCTCCACCGTGCTGGAGGGCGCGGTCGCCAACTACACCTTCACCGCGACGCTGTCGAACGCCTCGGAAGGCGTCACCACAGTGCACACCGACCAGGGCGATATCACGATCGCCAACGGCCAGACCACCGGAACGCTGGTGATCGCCTCGGGCAATGGCGAGGACGTCTACAACGATGCCAGCCAGCTGATCGCCAACATCACCGGGACCGAGGGCGGCAACTTCGAGAACCTCGTCGTTGGCACCGGGGCGGCGACCGCCCAGGTCGACGACACCGTCACCGACGCGACGGTCAACCTGACCGCCTCCACCGTGCTGGAGGGCGCCGTTGCGAACTACACCTTCACGGCGACGCTGTCGAACGCCTCGGAAGGCGTCACCACGGTGCATACCGATCAGGGCGACATCACGATTGCGAACGGCCAGACCACCGGAACGTTGGTGATCGCCTCGGGCAATGGCGAGGATGTCTACAACGACGCCAGCCAGCTGACCGCCAACATCACCGGGACCGAGGGCGGCAACTTCGAGAATCTGGTGGTCGGGACCGCGACGGCGACGGCGCATGTCGACGACACCGTCACCGACGCGACGGTCAACCTGAGCACCTCCACGGTGCTGGAAGGAGCGGTCGCCAACTACACCTTCACGGCAACACTGTCGAACGCCTCGGAGGGTGTCACCACGGTGC
>NZ_JBXEJO010000173.1:0-1681 GCF_056837965.1 Bradyrhizobium ferriligni | reverse complement strand
GGCGTCGGATGTGCGGGGGCGGCCGCCGGCGGTGGCGGGGTCGGTTTCGCAGGCGCCGCTGCGGGCGGCTCCGGACGTGCCGGTGCCTGCGATGGCTTCGCGGGCGCGGCCGCGGGCGGCGGCGGTGTGGGATGCGCAGGAGCCGCAGACGGCGGAGGCGTCGTCGGGCGCGCGGCAGGCGGCTCGGGCCGTGCGGGAGCCGGCGGCGGCGCCGGATGCGGCGCGGCTGCCGGAGGCGGCGTCGGCTTTGCCGGTGCAGCTGCGGGCGGCTCGGGCCGGGCCGGTGCTGCAGGCGGGGTCGGCTTCGCGGGCGCTGCCGCCGGCGGCGGAGCAGGATGTGCCGGTGCCGCAGCGGGAGGTGGCGCCTGCGGGTGCGGCGCGGCCGCCGGCGGTGCCGGACGTGCAGGAGCAGCCGGTGCGCCCGGCGCCGGCCGCGCTTTCGGCTTTCCGTCAGGTCCGGTTTCTTCCTTCTGCTGCGCCTGTGCGACGACCAGAGGCGAAGTTTGGGCGTGCGACGCTGAGGTGGCGAATTGCATCACCGTCAGCGCAGTCGTGGCAAGCAGCACGAGACGAAGCTTTGTCATTGTCTAGGAGTCCCCGGCGGAAAGTCTGGGCAGGAAAGCAAAGTGAGAACCGAACAATTCGGCAGGACGATGAACCGCCAGCCGTTAGGCCGGATTGTGGCGAGCCACGAATCATCGGCGAAGTTTATTTCGACATTATAACGGGTTGCATGTGCGATTGTTCACCGCGCGTTCAGAAGAAACGCACCGACACATTTGCAATCGACGTGGAACCAAGGCGCAAGAGTGGCTCACCGGCCGGCGAGTCGATCCGTCGCAGGCGGTGGGCCGGACGGTCCGGGCGGTCCGCGCACCGGTGATTCGTCAGGTGTCTTGCCGGGCAACTCGTCCGGTCGCGGCGGCTCGCCGGGTTCGCGCACCGGCTCCGGAATCTCCGGTCGCGGATTGCCGGGTGGAATTCCCGGCGGAGGTTCGCTCGGGGTGCCCGGCGTCGTCGGCGGAATCTCGGGCGGCTCGATCGGCATCATGTCGGGACCCCGCGGTTGCCGATGCCAGATCGCGTCGCGCCCATTGATCGCTCCATCGAAGTTCGAAGCGACAACGGATCGCGCGCCGCGGCGTTCCGATGTTTCACCCGGGCGCGTGGCAGACCGCCTCGATATTGTGGCCGTCCGGATCGAGCACGAATGCGCCGTAATAGTTCGGGTGATAATGCGCGCGAATGCCGGGCGCGCCGTTGTCGCGGCCGCCGGCCGCCATCGCTGCCTTGTAGAAGGCATCGACGGTGGCGCGGTCCTTGGCCGTGATGGCGATATGCACCGGCTTGTTCATCGCGCCTTCGCCGCCGATCCAGAAGTCCGGCTTGCCGTCGGCGCCGAAGCCCGCGGCGGGCGCGTGCCCGGTCACTTCCGCAGGCACTTCCATGATCAGGCCGTAGCCGAGCGGCGCCAGCGCCGTCTGGTAGAAAGCCTTCGCGCGTTGATAGTCGGAGACAGAAAAGCCGATATGGTCGATCATCGCGAGCCTCCCTTGTTGTATGACGCTACATCCGCGGACTCGTTGCACCTCTCCCGCTTGCGGGGGAGGTCGGATTGCATCGAAGATGCAATCCGGGTGGGGCTCTTTCCACAAAATGACTCGTGGACACACCCCCACCC
>NZ_JBXEJO010000172.1:0-1686 GCF_056837965.1 Bradyrhizobium ferriligni | reverse complement strand
GCCGGTGACAGCCGACAAGAAACCGGCGGCCGCCAAGCCGCAGGCCGCCGCGGAGAAGCCGCCAGCCTCCGACAATTCGCCGCCGAATTCCGCCTCCGCCGCATCGATCGCCAGCCCGATGAGCGCCGCAGCGGCCAGCGCCGAGGATGCACCCGCTGCGCCGGCGCCGATCGCGGACAAGCCGCCTGCCGACAAGCCGATCCTGGCATCGCTCGATCCTGCGGCGAACAAGGCAACCGAAGCGGCCAAGCCGACGACCGCCAACGATGTCACCGCCGCACCGATCCCTCCGCTGGTGATTACAGCGGATCCGGACGCCGAGGACGATGCGCCGCAGGCACAAATCCACCGCACCGAGTTCGGCGTCGATCTCGGCACGGCCAATTCGGTCAATGGACTGCGCGCGCTGTGGCGCGGCCTGTTGAAGTCGAAGGCCAACGCGCCGCTGGCGACGCTGCGGCCGATCATCGTGATCAAGGAGAACAGCAACGGGCTCGGCATGCAGCTGCGGCTGGTGGCCGGACCGCTGAACGACGCCGGCACCGCCGCCAGGATCTGCGCGGGCCTCAGCCTAGTGCAGCGAACCTGCGAGACGGCAATCTATGACGGCCAGCGGCTGGCCCTCAACGAGCCACCCGCGGGAGCCAAGCCGGCGCCATCGCATCGGCGGGCTGTGCCGAAACGCGCCGTCGCACCGCCGCCGCCGCAGCAGCAGCCGGTCGCCGAGGACAAGAAGCCGGAGCCGACCACGATCTCCTCTATATTCCGGCGGAACAGCCAATAATCATCTTAGCCAAGGGATTGCGGCCGGATTTTCAACCGATTTCGATGCTCCGACCGAGCTTGTCCCGCAACCCGATCCCGACCATAGTGCCGCGATGACAAAACCTCCGTTCCGCCTCTCCCCGTATCAGGTCCAGTTCCTGATGGTCGTGGGCTTCGTCACCGTCGGCTACGCGCTCTACGTGCGCTATCTGGCAATCGAGTTCTCTCCCGTTGCGCTGGCCTGCGACGCCGGCATGCAGACCATGCTCTGCAAGGCTCGCGCGCTGTCGACCGTACTGTTCAAGAACTCGGTGTTCGGGATCACCGCGCTGGTAATCGCGGTGCTCAACCTGACGCGGCCGTCGATCGTGCTGCTCACCGTCGGCTTGATCGCTGCGGGGCTCGGGATCGTGCTCTACAACGTCGTGCTGTCGGGGCTTGCGATCGGGCTGTTCATCCTGGGTTTTGCGCGGCCCGCGCCCGCCACAGCGTAGCGGCAAGCAAAAGGTACATCACGCAGGTCCAGTCCGACTGCCAGTTGATCGTACCCTCATTGTAGATCGTGTAGAGGGCGGCGATCGCCAACAGGCCGGCGAATACGGATTCCGCGAGCGGCCGGATACCTTCCTTCGGCCGATTGAGCATGGTCAGCAGCGCGAATGGCACCACCGCCATGGTCAGCGAGGCATACGGGAAATCGCGGTAGCGCGGATCGAAGGTGAAGCCGAGCGCGGTTTCGGCAGCAATCACCGTGGTGATGATCAGCACAATCGCCAGAACCGCGCCGATCACGCCCTTGCCGCGATAGTCGCGCGGCCCGATCAACTCCAGGAAGGTCGGCAGCGACCGCCCGGCGATCAGCGCATGCGCCGTCAGCAGTGGCGCGGCAATGCCCGCCGCGAGCAGCACGCCCCAATGCAG
>NZ_JBXEJO010000171.1:0-1723 GCF_056837965.1 Bradyrhizobium ferriligni | reverse complement strand
TCGCCGATCGGGGGCGGCGGCGGGGGCCGCAGGGGTCTGTTGTGATGTCGGGCGGAGCCAACTCCGCACCGTCGAGCGACCTCGACCGCAAGACGTTTTTTGGTCCAGAAACCTGCCAATACCAGCCGTGGCGGCGCCGGTCGAACGGCGGCCCGTCGGCGGATCCCGCCAGACGAATGTTGCCGGTGCCATCGGCTTCAAGCATCGACGCGAGGAAGAGGATCTGCGCGTCGAGCCTCTGATCGATCTGCCCCTGCACGAATCGATGCAACACGAATGATATCAGGATCGCGGCGAAGATCAGGGCCGCGGTGATGAACACGCCGGCCCCGATCATGAGGCGCCGACCGAGCGATGCGCGCTGGCTCATCATAAGGATCCCGAGTTGAGCTTGTAGCCGCGGCCCCTTTCGGTCTCGATCATCGCCTTGCCGACCTTGCGCCGGAGCCGCGCGACTATCACTTCGATGGAATTTGAATCCGTCCCGACGTCGCCCTCATACACCTTTTCCGAGAGCTGGCCGCGCTCGACCACGGTATCCTTGCGCAGGATCAGGCACTCGAGAACACGCCATTCGAGCCCGGTCAGCTTCAACGGCAGTCCATCGAGCTCGAACACGCCAGTCTGGGTTTCGAAGCTCAGAGGTCCGCAGGAAATCCGCGGCGCAGCGTGCCCAGAGGCGCGACGGGCCAGCGCGCGCAGACGCATGACCAGTTCCTCGATCCGGAATGGCTTGGTGAGATAGTCATCGGCCCCAGCCTTGAAGCCTTCCACCTTGTCGGTCCAGCCGTCGCGCGCCGTCAGGATCAGCACCGGCAGGTGCGCTCCATGCTTCCGCCAACCGCGCAACACCTCGACGCCGGGCACTTTGGGCAGCCCGAGATCGAGCACCGCGGCATCGTAGGATTCGGTTTCGCCAAGATGCTTTCCGTCCTCGCCGTTGGCGGCGATGTCGACGGCGAAATTCTCCTCACGCAGCGCTCGGGCAATCTCGTGCGCGAGCAGGCGATCGTCTTCGACCAGAAGGATTTTCATTCGGTTCACACCCCGGACCGGAACTAGGCGCCCAAGCTTAACTCAACCTGAACGGAACGGTTCAGGCTGGATTGGGGACGACCTCCTAGGCTTCGGGCATCGCAATCATGAAAGGAGCCTCCAATGACCGAAAGCGATGCACCGAGAGATACGAACCTGTCGCGGCCCGGGCGCCGGCCGGTCCTGCACCGTGGCCTGCTGGCGGGCGCTGCGCTTGCCGTGCTTGTCGCCGGCGCAGCTGCCGGTGCCGGCGGCGTTCGCGTCGCCCAGAACTGGCAGCCGCGGAGCGTCATGCTGCTGCAGCCGACCGCGATCGACAGGCTGCAACCCGGTGGTCCGTCCGCCGTGCGCGGCAACGTCGCCGAGATCTTCGGCCACATGTTCGTGATGGAGGACGGTGGCGGCCGCGCCCTGATCGATCTCGGACCGCGTGCGAACAACGGCGATGCAGTCACCAAGGGGGAAACCGTTACGGTCCAGGGCATGTTCGATGATGGAATCTTCCACGCTCAGATCGTCTCGCATGCCGACGGTCGAACCGAAGCCTTCGGTCCTCCTCCGCATCCGCCCCGCGGAGCGCCACCGCCGCCTCCGCGAGCCGACGGGCCACCTCCTCCGCCGCGCGCAGGGCCGCCACCTCCGCCACCGCGGCTGTCTCTTATACACCTCTGACGCTGCCGACGAACGC
>NZ_JBXEJO010000170.1:0-1787 GCF_056837965.1 Bradyrhizobium ferriligni | reverse complement strand
GGGTTGGGGTGGGGGCTCTCTCCAGGGATCACATCGTGGAGAGAGCCCCCGGCCGTATTGCATCTTCGATGCAATACGACCTAAGAGCGAGCTTCGCTCGTCTCGACCCCCGCAGGCGGGAGAGGTAGAACCAGTCTGCCTCGAGACGTTCATCCCAACTCATCCTGGTCTAGCGCCCGATCGCCCGCTGCAAGGTCGGCATCAGCTTCGGGTCGCGGCATTGCGCGACGTTGAAGCGCATGAAGGCGGCGGCCGTCTGCGAGGCGCTGAACACGTTGCCCGGCGCCAGGACGACATTGTCTGCGAGCGCCAGCCGCGCCACGTCGGCGGAATCGCACCCGTGGGGCAGACGGCACCACAGATAGAAGCCGCCGCGCGGCATCAGCCAGGGTGTGACGCCGATGCGCTGCAATTTGTCGCCGACGTCGCGGCGGGCGCGGGCAAGGCGCCGGCGCAGCTCCTCGACGTGCTTGCGATAGAAACCGCTCGACAGCACGCTGGCGATGATCTCGGTGGCGACCGCGCTCGGGCCGCCGAAACCGGTCGCGACCTGGAGATCGACGAGATCCTCGATCCAGTCCGCGCGCGCGGCGATGAAGCCGCAACGCACTGATGCCGACAGCGTCTTGGAGAAGCTGCCGATCCGGATCACGCGGCTCAGGCCATCGAGCGCGGCGAGCCGCGCCGAAGGCTCCGGCTCGAAGTCCGCAAAGATGTCGTCCTCGACGATGGTGAGATCGTAGGCTGTGGCGGCATTCAGCACGCGGTGCGCGGTCTGCGGCGACAGCGTCGCGCCGGTCGGATTATGCAGTGCCGAGTTGGTGACATAGAGCCGCGGCCGCTCGGCGGCCAGTGTCGCCTCGAAGCTCGCGACATCGGGCCCCGACGCCGTATAGGGCACGCTGACGATGCGAACCTGATGCGCGCGCAGCAGGGCCCGGAAATTGAAGTAGCAGGGATCGTCGACCAGCACGGTGTCGCCCGGCCGCAGCAGGAAGCGGCAGACGAGATCGATCGCCTGCGTGCCGGACGCGGTCAGCAAGAGCTGCTCGGGCGGCACCTCGATTCCCTCATCGGCAAACCGCGCCATCAGGATCCGGCGCAGCGCGAGCGAGCCGCGCGTCGCGCCGTAGTCGGAGAGCACGGCGTCGTCGGCCCGCGCCAGGCCGCGCAACGCGCGCCGCAGCGCCTCCGTCGGCATCCACTCGGCCGGCAGCCAGCCGCAGCCGGGTTTGAGCGCGCCCGTCTCGGCATCGAGCGATTGCCGCGACACCCAGAAGGGATCGACCGCGCGGTCGCGCTGCGGCTGGTCCTTGGCGAGCGCGAGCGGCGGCAGCGCCGCGGACGAAACGTAGAAGCCGGAGCCGGGCCGGGCGCGGATCAGGCCCTCGGCGACGAGGCGGTCATAGGCTTCGACGACGGTGGAGGGCGACACGCCCATGGTCGCGGCCAGGCCGCGGATCGAGGGCAGGCGGTCGTCGACGACCAGCGCGCGGCTCGCCACCTTGGCGCGGATCGCGTTCATCACGTCGGTGGTCCGCGTCGCCTTTGGTGCATCGGATTGTTGTTGCAAGTGTATGCCTACCTTTGCCCATACAGTTTTCCGGTATTGTACTGATCTGTAGCTGCCTTGGCGAGCCTCCGCTGGCTATGGTCGGTGTGAGAATGAGATTCGGTCTGGCGGCAAGCTCGCTTCACCTCTCCCGCTTGCGGGGGAGGTCGGCGCGCCAGCGCCGGGTGGGGGTTCTCTCAACGAGATGACTCGTGGTGATACCCCCACCCCGACC
>NZ_JBXEJO010000169.1:0-1752 GCF_056837965.1 Bradyrhizobium ferriligni | reverse complement strand
AGAGGTGTATAAGAGACAGGGCCCTCCCCCGCAAGCGGGAGAGGGAGTAGAGCGTCCTCGCGGCAATCATCCCGGCCAATCCAATCATCCTCACACCCCCAAATACGCCTGCTTGATGGTGTCGCTCGCCGCGAGCTCCGCCGCTGACCCGGCGGCGCGGATGCTGCCGGCTTCCAGCAGATAGGCGCGGTCGACCACGCGCAGCACCTGCTGCACGTTCTGCTCGACGATCAGGACCGTCAGGCCGCTTGAGCGGATGCGCTTGACGAGCTCGAACACCTGCTGCACCACGACCGGCGCGAGCCCGGCCGACGGCTCGTCGAGCAGCAGCAGTTTCGGGTTCGACATCAGCGCACGGCCGATCGCGCACATCTGCTGCTCGCCGCCCGACATCGTCCCGGCCATCTGGTGCTGGCGCTCCTTCATGCGCGGAAACAGCTCGAACACGAACTCCAGCCGCTCGGCGTAATGCGCGCGGGCGCCCGGCATGTAGGCGCCCATCTTCAGGTTGTCGGCGACGGTGAGCCGCGGAAACAACCGGCGATTTTCCGGCACATGCGCGATCCCGAGGCTGACGATGCGATGCGGGGGCGTCGCGACGACGTTCACGCCTTCCATCGCGATCGTGCCCCTGATCGGCCGGATCAACCCGGAGATCACCCGCATCAAGGTGGTCTTGCCGGCGCCGTTCGGGCCGATCACGCCGACCGCCTCGCCCGCCTTGACGTCGAGGCTGACGTCAAACAGCGCCTGGAAGCTGCCATAGCCCGCGTCGATCGATTTCAATTCCAGCATGCGCTCACGCCCCGATCCGGCGCCGCGCCTGGGCTGCGGCCGCGGCCGCGAGGCTCGCATCCGCATCGGTGCCGAGATAGACCTCGATCACTTTTGCGTCGCCGGCGACATCGGCCGGCAGGCCCTCGGCGATCTTCTCGCCGTGATCGAGCACCATCACGCGATCGACCACGCGCATCAATACGCCCATGATGTGCTCGACCCAGATGATGGTGATGCCGAGCTCGTCGCGGATCCGGCGCAGCATGTCGGCGGCCTGGTCCATCTCGGCCTCGTCGAGCCCGCCAAGGCTCTCATCCGCGAGCAACAGTTTCGGGCCGGTGGCGAGCGCCTTGGCGAGCTCGAGCTTCTTCAACCCGGCGGCGCCGAGGCCCTCGACGCTGGCGTTGCGATCGGTCGGCAGCCCGACCATCGCGAGCGCCCGCTCGGCGGCCTCCTCGGCCTTGCCGCGGCTGTGGCGGCCCTGCCCGTAGAAGCCGGCGAGCACGACGTTCTCGAAGATGCTGAGGCGATGGAACGGCCGCGGGATCTGAAAGGTTCGGCCGATGCCACGGTTGATGATCCGGTGCGGGGCGAGCCCCGCGATCTCGTGGCCGTCGAACAGGATCGAGCCGGAGGTCGGCGGCAAGGTGCCCGAGAGCATGTTGAAGATCGTGCTCTTGCCCGAGCCGTTCGGGCCGATCAGGCCGAGGATCTCGCCCTGCTCGACGCGGAACGACACGTTGTTGACGGCACGAAAGCCGCCAAACCGCTTGACCAGGCCTTCCACGGCGAGCACGGCAGTTCCCTTCGCGACGCTAAAGCAGGATAGAATCAGATCGAGACGACGCGGCCGCAGGCTCGGTGCACCTCTCCCGCTTGCGGGGGGCGAGACGAGCGAAGCTCGCTCTTAGGTCGGAACGCATCGAAGATGCGGTCCGGGTGGGGGCTCTCTCCACAATGAGACTCGCGGAGAGA
>NZ_JBXEJO010000168.1:0-1893 GCF_056837965.1 Bradyrhizobium ferriligni | reverse complement strand
CACACAAGCTGTCTACGCAGAATACTAAAAATAAACTGGCAGGACAAAATTCCAGATACCGAAGTCCTCACAAGAGCAAAGATCCCAAGCGTCAACACCCTGTTGCAGAAGGCCCAAGTGAGATGGGCCGGTCACGTTGCTCGGATGCCTGATAAACGCATCCCAAAACAGTTGATAAATGGCGAGCTTGAAGGGGGCAGACGTTTAGCTGGTGGACAGAAAAAACGCTTTAAAGACACTCTTAAAGTGTCTCTGAAATGCTTCGATATAGACAATACGTGCTGGGAATCCCTTGCGCAAGATCGCCAAATGTGGCGCTGTAACAACAAAAGAGGAACCCGAATAGCTGAGAATCATCGTATTGTTGAGTCACAGAGAAAACGAGCAGCGCGAAAAGACAGAGCACACAACACGCACATGTCTAACCTTGATCATGTATGCCCCACCTGTGGTCGGGGATTCTGTTCTAGGATTGGACTCTACAGTCACCTCTGCACACACCAGAGAGGTGCAACAGTACACGTCTGAGATTGTTGTCATCATCGCTTGCGATGGACGGCTATTAGAGTTAGAATATTGACCACATCTGTAAAATAGCTAACACCAGCGAAGGAAACAACCTCGGAGAACTCTTTTTCCTTTTGCAGATGATCAGGCAATCATATCAACAACAGAAGAACAGCTACAACAACACATCAACAGACTCCAGTTAGCATGTAACGAATACAACATGAGAATAAACATCGACAAAACAGAAGTAATGACATTCGCCAGAGAGGAAAGCACTACCAATATCTCCATCGACAATCGCCCACTAAATCAAGTAAAAGATTTCACATACCTGGGGAGCATTTTTTCAGCAAATGGAAGAATAACTAATGAAATTCAACACAGATGCAACAAAGCAAATCAAATGATAGGGCAAATGGCGCCAATTTTAAGATGCAAACACGTCACCATGAACACAAAAAGAGCAATGTTCAACACAATCTTTTCCCCACATTATGTTACCAGTGCCAAACCTGGACGCTGACAACAAATGATAGAAGAAAACTAGTCACGACAGAGATGAAGTGTCTACGCAGAATGCTGGCTGTAACAAGAAGAGACCGGTTGAGAAATGAAGACATCAGGAAAAAAGTGGGTACAACATCAGTACTAAATTTCATCAAGAAGCAACAAATTAAATAGTTCGGTCACATAAGCAGATTACCAACAGACAGTGCACCTCAAAGAGCAATGCTGCTCCGATACAATGGGTACAAAGCAAAAGGCCGGCCACGCAAAAGATGGACCTCAGAGATAACAGAGGCGACGAAAGAGACTATCTACGAAGCGCATACTAGGGCCCGTTTTAGAAATCTCTTCTTGACCTGACGCTGTGAGGCATACAGGATTCGAGAAAGAAGAAGAAGAAGAAGTTGAATGAGGTCAAGACACAGAGAAAGCTTATCATCAATATAAGAAAGAGGCAGTCATCATTTTTCGGGCATGTGATGAGGAGGGGAGGTTTAGAACACATTGTAACAACCGGTAAAATCGAGGGTAGACGAGACAGAGGAAGACAGAGAGAGAAAATTTTGGATAGCCTGACTTCATGGCACAGTAGAGCGTCAACATCTGAGATGATAGCAAAACCACAGACAGAGATTTGTGGAGATTCATAATACCATCCGCTACGGTACCTGATTATGATGATAATGGCGCTTTTTTTTCAGGGATCGAGACTCCATCTGGGTGGAAACAACTTTTTGTCTCTTCCATTCTCCACAAGATGAATTTCTTTTTTGCCACTATTACTTCAATTTCTTTTCCCTCTTATTTTCTACATATACTACATAATTCTTCTATTCTTCCTTTCTCCTAATGTTCAAGCCTTCTTCTATTCTTCCT
>NZ_JBXEJO010000167.1:0-1899 GCF_056837965.1 Bradyrhizobium ferriligni | reverse complement strand
CAGCTACAGCGGCGCCACCACGGTGAACGGCGGCACGTTGCGCGCCGGCGCGGTCAATGCCTTCAGCGCGGCGTCTGCCGTCACCGCCGGCGCCGGCACCACGATCGACCTCAACGGCTTCAACCAGACCGTCGGCGGCTTCAGCAATGCCGGCACGCTGCAATTCGGCACCACGCCCGGCACGACGCTGACGGTCGCCGGCAATTATGCCGGCAACGGCGGCACGCTGCTGTTCAACACCGTGCTCGGCGGCGACGGCTCGGCGACCGACCGCCTCGTCGCGGCAAGCACGTCGGGCACCTCAACCGTGAGGATCAACAATGCCGGCGGCGGCGGCGCGCAGACCGCCGACGGCATCAAGCTGATCGACGTCACCGGCGCCTCCAACGGCAGCTTCACGCTGGCGGGCAATTATGCGCTGAATGGTCAGCAGGCGATCGTCGCCGGCGCCTATGCCTATACGCTGCAGAAGAACGGCATCGCGACGCCATCTGATGGCGACTGGTATCTGCGCTCCAGCCTGGTCAATCCGCCGAGCGATCCGGCCGCACCGGCCAAGCCCGCGGGCCCGCTGTACCAGCCCGGCGTGCCGCTCTACGAGAACTACGCCCAGGTGCTGCTCGGCATGAACGCGCTGCCCTCGCTGCAGGAGCGCGTCGGCAACCGCTACTGGGGCGGCAACGGCGGCCCGAGCGAGGCGATGGCGCGGATGGGCGTCACGCCGGCGGCGCAGGCAGACAGTTCATGGACGCAGTCGGCGTTCTGGGGCCGCATCGAGGGCGGTCAGACCAGCCTGCGGCCGTCGAACACCACCGGCTCGACCCTGAACAGCGATGACTTCAAGGCGCAGGCCGGGCTCGACGGCCTCGCGCTCGAGAACAATTACGGCCGCCTGATCGTCGGCCTGACGTTGCAATACGGCTTGACCACGGCTTACGTGAACTCGTTCTTCGGTAACGGCCGCATCCGCGCCGAAGGCACCGGCGTCGGCGCCACTGCCACCTGGTACGGCGACAACGGCGTCTACATCGACGGCCAGATGCAGACCATGTTCTATCGCGGCGACCTCACCTCCGACATCATCGGCAGCATGGCCCATGGCAATGAAGGCCTCGGCTATGCCTTCAGCGTCGAGGGCGGCAAGCGGTTCACAATCGGCAACGGCTTCTCGCTGACGCCGCAGGCGCAGCTCGCCTATTCGAAGGTCGACTTCGACGGCTTCACCGACCGCTTCGGCGCGCTGGTCTCGCTCGGCAATGCCGACAGCCTGCTCGGCCGCGTCGGGTTGTCGCTCAATCACCGGAAGAGCTGGAGCGACGGCGCCCGCTCCGACCTCTACGCGATCGGCAATCTGCACTACGAATTCCTCGACGGCACCAACGTCGATGTCGCGGGCACCGGCTTCGCCAGCGCAAACGACCGGCTCTGGGGCTCGATCGGCGGCGGCGGCAGCTACAGCTGGGCGGGCGGCCGCTACACATTGTTCGGCGAAGCGACTTATCGCGCCAGCCTGCAGGATGCCGGCGACAACCACAGCTACAAGGGCACCGCCGGCCTCCGCGTGGTGTGGTGAGGACGGGCGCACTGCCAAAATATCGAAAACAACCCCATGCAAAGTAGCCGGCGGACACGGCCACTTGACTCGTCGGGCAACTCAGAGGTACTTTTCCATTATCCAGAAATCGTGCAGGCGCACTCGCCTTGCTCCGTGTCATCACCCGCGCATGCGGGTGATCCAGTATTCCAGAGACGTCTGCGCTTGAATCGAGGGGCCGCGGCGTACTGGATCGCCCGGTCGAGTGTTTAGTCCGGAGACATGGCTGACACCTGTTCGGACACATCACTGACAGGTTGGCGGTTGGTCAAGTCGATTGATGCGACCTGCCAGCTGGCGAAGAA